>NZ_JBJLSJ010000005.1:0-159573 GCF_050871975.1 Kineococcus rugosus
CCCCCCCCCCCCCCCCCCCCCGCCCCCCCCCCCCCCCCCCCCCCCCCCCCCCCCCCCCCCCCCCCCCCCCCCCACCGCCCTCAGGCGGGCGGGGCGTAGAACTGCAGGTCGTTGCCCTCGCTGTCCCGGAACGGCGCGATCCGGCCCCACGGGTGGTCGCTGATGCCGCCGGTGAACTCCACGCCCGCGTCCTGCAGCCGGGCCACCTCGGCGTCGATGCCGCCCTCGGGCTGGAACGTCACGACGGCACCGCCGCCGGCCCCGCGCGAGGTCCCCTCCCGGGCGTTCAGGCCGATCATCAGCCCGCCGGCGTCGATCTCGCTCCAGTCCGGCGAGGTCGAGGTCACCTCCAGCCCCAGCGTCCGGCCGTAGAACCCCACCGCCCGGTCCATGTCGTCCACCGGGACCCACACCGCTGCCACACCGTTCGCCACGTCCGCCTCCTCGTCGTCCGGCCCGCGGGCGGGCCGTCGGCCCGTCGACCCGCGCTGCCGCTCGCACCGTCTCCCGCGGACGGCCCGGGCGCACCCCGGGACCGGTCCCTAGAAGAGCACCGTCGCGAAGGAGCCGACCTCGCGGAACCCGACGCGGCGGTAGGCCGCGAGCGCCCGGGCGTTGTAGTCGTTGACGTAGAGGGAGACGTGCTGGACGCCGTCGGCGCGGGCGGCCTCCACGACGGCGGCCATCCCCGGTTCGGACAGCCCCTCGCCGCGGCGGTGCGGCGGGACCCAGACGCCCTGGACCTGCACGACCTTGGGTGAGACGGCGCCGAGCTCGGCCTTGAAGACGACCTCGGGGCCGCCGGGGCCGGCGTCGATCCGCACGAAGGAGCGGCCGGTGGAGACCAGCTCGGCGATGCGCGCGCGGTAGGCGCCCCCGCCGTCGGGCGGGGCGGGCGCGTACCCGATCTCCTCGGTGAACATCGCGACGCAGGCGGGCACGACGAGGTCGAGCTCGCGCAGGGTGGCGCGCCGCACGGCCGGGTCGGGCCGGACGGCGGGCTCGGTGTCGCAGACCATGAGCGGCTGGTGGGCCCGCACCTCCCGCACCCCGCGCCAGGACGGCTCCAGCCGGCGCCACAGCGCGAGCACCGACTCCGCGGGCCCGACCAGCGACGAGCAGCGGCGCCCCTCGGCGCGGGCCTGGGCGGCGAAGGCGTCCAGTGCGGCGGGGGTGGCCTCCACGGGGACGAGGTTGGCCCCCGCCCAGCAGGCCGAGACGAGCCGGCCGTCCTCGAACCAGCCCCAGACCTGGCCGCCGAGGTCGGTGCCGGGCCGGGCCAGGAGCCCGAGCAGGCGCGCGGAGACGAAGAGGTTGGCGACCGGGTCGCGCTCGCACAGGCGCAGCAGGGCCGGGGCGTCGGCGCCGCCGAGCACGCGCAGGGTCCCCGACGTGGCCGAGCCTCGCGCAGCGGAGTTGGTCAGGGACACCCCGGCATCCTGCCCGCTGAACCGCCGCTGGTCGAGGCGAGCCGGCGGCGAGTCGCGGCCGGCGGCGGGCCGGCGGCGGTCAGCCGACGGTGACGACCGGGGCCCCCGCGGCGGCGTCGTCGGCCGGCTCGCCCATCTCGGCGGCCAGCCGGTTGGCCTCCTCGATGAGCGTCTCGACGATCGCGTGCTCGGGGACGGTCTTGATGACCTCGCCCTTGACGAAGATCTGCCCCTTGCCGTTGCCGCTGGCGACCCCGAGGTCGGCCTCGCGGGCCTCTCCCGGGCCGTTGACGACGCAGCCCATGACGGCCACCCGCAGCGGCACCGTCAGGCCCTCCAGGCCCTCGGTGACGGCGTCGGCCAGGGAGTAGACGTCGACCTGGGCGCGCCCGCAGGAGGGGCAGGAGACGATCTCCAGCTTGCGCGGGCGCAGGTTCAGCGACTGCAGGATCTGCAGGCCGACCTTGACCTCCTCGGCCGGCGGGGCGGACAGCGAGACGCGGATGGTGTCGCCGATGCCCTTGGACAGCAGGGCGCCGAACGCGGTCGCGGACTTGATGGTGCCCTGGAACGCGGGGCCGGCCTCGGTGACGCCCAGGTGCAGCGGCCAGTCGCCGCGCTCGGCGAGCAGCTCGTAGGCGCGGACCATGACGACGGGGTCGTTGTGCTTGACCGAGATCTTGAAGTCGTGGAAGTCGTGCTCCTCGAACAGCGACGCCTCCCAGACGGCCGACTCCACGAGGGCCTCGGGGGTGGCCTTGCCGTACTTCTGCATCAGCCGCGGGTCCAGGGACCCGGCGTTGACGCCGATGCGGATCGAGACGCCGTGGTCCTTGGCGGCCTGGGCGATGTCCTTGACCTGGTCGTCGAACTTGCGGATGTTGCCCGGGTTCACGCGGACCGCGCCGCAGCCGGCCTCGATGGCCGCGAAGACGTACTTGGGCTGGAAGTGGATGTCGGCGATGACCGGGATCTGCGACTTGCGCGCGATGATCGGCAGCGCCTCGGCGTCGTCGGCGCTGGGGCAGGCGACGCGGACGATGTCGCAGCCGGTCGCGGTCAGCTCGGCGATCTGCTGGAGCGTGGCGTTGATGTTCGTCGTCGGCGTGGTCGTCATCGACTGCACCGACACGGGGTGGTCGCTGCCGACGCCGACGCGGCCCACCTGGATCTGCCGGGTCTTGCGGCGCGGGGCCAGGACGGGCGGCGGGAGGGCGGGGAGACCGAGGCTGACGCTCACGGGGTCAAGTATCAACCCGCCGCCGCCGGCCGACGACCAGGGGCGGTGCTCTTCACGGGGAGTTCACTGGTTCAGCGTGACGGGCCGCACGATGTCGGCGTACAGCAGCAGCACGCTCATCCCCACGAGCAGGATCGAGACGCCGTAGGCCACCGGCATGGCCTTGGCCACGTCGACGGGCCCGGGGTCGGGACGGCGCCGCAGCCGGAACAGGCCCTTCTTGACGACCTCCCACAGCCCGCCGGCGATGTGACCGCCGTCGAAGGGCAGCAGCGGGACCATGTTGAAGACGAACAGCGCGACGTTGAGCCCGGCGAGCAGGGAGACCAGCCGGGAGGTCCGCTCGGCCAGCTCGTCGCCGGGGATGACCGCCGGCTGCGCGTTGAGCTCCCCGGCGAGCCGGCCGATGCCGACGACGCCGATGGGGCCGTCGGGGTCGCGCGGGGCCGACCCGAACGCGGCCTGCGCGACGTCGTAGAGCCGCTGCGGCAGCCGCAGCACGATGCCGGCGACCTGGCCGACCTGCTCCCCCACGACGGCGGGGACGTCCGTGAGGTCGGTGCGGACGACGGCGATGGACGGCGAGACGCCGAGGAAGCCGACCTCGCGGGTCCGGCCGGTGGGCTCGCCCCGGGCGTCCAGGACGGCGCGCTGGGTCAGGACGGGGGTGACGGTCAGCGGGACCCGCTGCCCCTCGCGCAGGACGACGAGGTCGACGCTCCGCCCGCCGCGCTCGCGGATGGCGGCCGAGAGCGACTCCCAGTCCCGCACGGGTGCCCCGTCGAACTCGACGACCTCGTCGCCGGCGCGCAGGCCGGCCGCGGCGCCGGGGGCGGCCGGGTCGGCGTCGGTGCAGGTGGTGGCCGTGCTGGTGGCCGGCAGGACGCACTGGGAGACCGCCGACAGGGTCGGCACGAACCCCGGCCGCCCGATGCCGCTGACCGCGACGGCGGTCAGGACCAGGGCCAGCACGAGGTTCACGAGCGGGCCGCCGAACATGATGAGGAGCCGCTTCCACACGGCCTGCCGGTAGAAGGCGCGGTGCTCCTGGCCGGGTTCGACCTCCACGGCGCTGGCCTGCCGGGCCTCCTCGGCCAGGAGCGCCCAGCGGCCGGTGGAGCTGGCCCGCACCCGGCCGTCGGGGCCGGGCGGGAACATCCCGACCATGCGGATGTAGCCCCCGAGGGGGATCGCCTTGACGCCGTACTCGGTCTCCCCCCGGCGCCGGGACCACAGCGTGGGCCCGAAGCCGACCATGTACTGGGTCACCTTCACCCCGAACCGCTTGGCCGGCAGCAGGTGCCCGACCTCGTGCAGGGCGATGGAGACGGCGACCCCGACGGCGGCGGCGAGGATGCCGACGACCCACAGCAGCACCTCGCTCACGCGGCGAGCTCGTTCGCGCGGGCGCGGGCCCACTCCTCGGCCGCCAGGACGTCCTCGACGTCGCGGGGGTCGCCCCCGGGTTCGTGCTCGGCGACGACCCGGGCGACGGTGTCGACGATGCCGAGGAACGGCAGCCGGCCGGCGTGGAAGGCGGCGACGCACTCCTCGTTGGCGGCGTTGAACACGGCCGGGACGGTCGACCCGCGCCGGCCAGCCTCCCGGGCGAGGTCGAGGGCGGGGAAGGCCTGCGCGTCGACGGGCTCGAACGTCCAGGTCGCGGCCCGCGTCCAGTCGACCGCCGCGGCGGCGCCGGGGACCCGCGCGGGCCAGGACAGGCCCAGGGCGATGGGCAGCCGCATGTCCGGCGGGGAGCACTGGGCGAGGGTGGAGCCGTCGGTGAACTCGACCATCGAGTGCACGACCGACTGCGGGTGGACCACGACGTCGACGCGGTCGTAGTCGAACCCGAACAGCAGCGCCGCCTCGATGACCTCCAGGCCCTTGTTGACCAGCGTCGCCGAGTTCGTCGTGACGACCGGGCCCATTGACCAGGTGGGGTGCGCCAGGGCCTGCTGCGGGGTGACGTCGGCCAGCTCGGCGCGGGTGCGGCCGCGGAACGGGCCGCCGCTGGCGGTCAGGACGAGCCGGGCGACCTCCTGCGCGCGGCCCCCGCGCAGGCACTGGGCCAGGGCGGAGTGCTCGGAGTCGACCGGGACGATCTGCCCGGGGGCGGCGGCGCGGGTGACCAGCGGGCCGCCGGCGACGAGGGACTCCTTGTTCGCCAGGGCCAGGGTGCGGCCGGTGGCCAGCGCGGCGAGGGTGGGCCGCAGCCCGACCGAGCCGGTCATGCCGTTGAGCACGACGTCGCAGGGGTGCGCGGCGACCTCGGTCGCGGCGTCGGGGCCGGCGACGACGCGCGGCAGGGGGCGGCCGGCGGCCTGCGCGCGCAGGGCCTCGCGCAGGGGGCGCTCGGCCTCGGTGCGGGCGACCCCCACGAGCGCGACGCCGTGGTCGAGCGCCTGCCGGGCCAGCGTCGCCACGTCGGCCCCGCCCGCGGCGAGCGCGACGACGTCGAACGCGCCGCCGGCGGCGGCCACGACGTCGAGGGCCTGGGTGCCGATCGATCCGGTGCTGCCCAGCAGCACGACCTGGCGGGGGTCGGGAGAGCTCACGCGGCCATCATGTCCTGCGCCCCGGACCGCGACGCCCCGTGACCGGCCGGTGGCGGCGGATCTGCACGGGATCGGCAAGGATGACCCCCAGCAGCACGCGAACTCGGAGGGACACCCGCCATGCGCCAGCACCTCACGCGGAGGCTGATCGCCGCGTCATCGGCCGCCGTCGTCACGTTCGGCGGCCTCGCCGCCGCCTCGTCCGCGGCGGCGGTCCCCGCCGGGGAGTCCGGCGCGGGGGTCTCGCTGCTGTCCTCCGTGGACGAGGCGGCCCAGCAGGAGGCGCTCGACTACTGGACGGCGGAGCGGATCGCCGAGGCGACCCCGCTGGACCGGACCATCGCCGCGGGCGGCGCGGGCGGCGACGCGGGCGGGGCCCCGGCCGAGGCGGCCGCCTCCCCGGCGACCCCGGTCCCCTCGACGCGCTCGACGGCGGCGACCCCGCAGCAGCCGCCCACGCTGACCCGCTCGGCCCGGACGGCGGCGGGGACGGTCACCGGCGACGCGGTGAGCCGGGCCACGGACTGGACCGGCGGCACGCAGTCGCGGGTGGGCCGGCTGTACTTCACCCAGGGCGCCGGGAAGTTCGAGTGCACGGCCAGCAGCGTCGACTCCCCCAAGGGGAACGTCGTCGTCACCGCGGGGCACTGCCTCACCGAGAACGGGAAGCCCTCGACGAACGTGGTGTTCGTGCCGGGGCTGGACGGGACCGAGGAACCCCTGGGCCGGTTCTCGATCGGCAAGCTGTTCACGACGACGCAGTGGCGGACCCAGGACCAGTCCTCGCCGGCCGCGCTGAACTTCGACGTCGGCTTCGCGGTCGCCTCCCCCCGCGACGGCAGGTCGCTGAAGGACACCGTCGGCGCCTACGGCATCGACTTCACCGACACGCTCTCGCGCGTCACCGTGCTGGGGTACCCGGGCAAGGCGCTGAACCCCGACGGTTCGGTCAAGGTCGACGGTTCCACCCTGCAGTACTGCACGGGCTGGCAGTTCACCGACTCCGGGCCGGGGTCGACGACGGACCGCGCGACGCTGTGCGACCTCGCCGGCGGGTCCAGCGGCGGGCCGTGGCTGCGCGACCTCGACCCGGTCACCGGTGCCGGGACGGTGACGTCGGTGGTGAGCTTCAGCTACGACAACAACGCCAGCGTGCTGTACGGGCCGCTGCTGGGCGAGGTCGCGAAGGCGGTCTACACCGAGGCCAGCACCGCCTGAGGCGGGACGACGCAGGGCCCCGCCGCGGTGCGGCGGGGCCCTGCGTCGTCACCCGGTCGTCCCCGGGTCAGAGCGGGAAGTTCACGTACTTCGTCTCGAGGTACTCCTCGATGCCCTCCGCGCCGCCCTCGCGGCCGAAGCCGCTGGCCTTGACCCCGCCGAACGGGGCGGCGGCGTTGGACACGACGCCGGCGTTGAGCCCCACCATGCCGGTCTCCAGCGCCTCGGCGACGCGCATCGCGCGGTCCAGGCCCTGGGTGAAGGCGTACCCGATGAGCCCGTACTCGGTGTCGTTGGCCAGCGCGATGCCCTCCTCCTCGGTGTCGAACACCACGACGGGGGCGACCGGGCCGAACGTCTCCTCGGTCAGCAGCCGGGCCCCGGCGGGCACGTCGGTGACGACGGTGGGGGCGTAGAAGTAGCCCTGGTCCCCCACCGGCCCGCCGCCGACGACGACCCGCGCCCCGGCGGCGACGGCCTCGCTGACGCGGCGGGCGACGTCGTCGCGGGCCCGGCCGTCGATGAGCGGGCCGACCTGCGCGCCCTCCTCGGTGCCGCGGCCCACGACGAGGGACCCCATGCGCTCGGCGAGCTTGCGGGAGAACTCCTCGGCCACCGGGCGCTGGACGTAGAACCGGTTCGCGGCCGTGCAGGCCTCGCCCTGGTTGCGCATCTTGGCCAGCATCGCGCCGTCGACGGCCTTGTCCACGTCGGCGTCGTCGAACACCAGGAACGGGGCGTTGCCGCCCAGCTCCATCGAGATCCGCAGCAGCTGCTGGGCGGACTGCTCGACGAGCTTCTTGCCCACGGGCGTGGACCCGGTGAAGGTCAGCTTGCGCAGGCGCGGGTCGGCGATGAGCGGGGCGACGACCTCGCTCGTGGTGGACGTCGTGATGACGTTCACGACCCCGTCGGGGACCCCGGCGTCGGCGAGGGTCTGCGCCAGGTACAGGGTCGTCAGCGGCGTCTGGGTGGCGGGCTTGACGACGATGGTGCAGCCCGCCGCGAGCGCCGGGGCGATCTTGCGGGTGCCCATGGCGAGCGGGAAGTTCCACGGCAGGATCGCCAGGACCGGCCCGACGGGCTGCTTCATGGTCAGCAGCCGCGACCCGCCGACGGGGTTCTGCGAGTAGCGGCCGGCGATGCGCGGGGCCTCCTCCGAGAACCACCGGAAGAACTCGTTGCCGTAGGCGACCTCGCCCTTGGCCTCGGCCAGGGGTTTGCCCATCTCCAGCGTCATGAGCAGGGCGAAGTCGTCGGCGCGCTCGGCGACGAGGTCGAACGCCTTGCGCAGGATCTCGGCGCGCACCCGGGTGGGGGTCTTCGCCCAGGCGGGGGCGGCGGCCACGGCGGCGTCGAGGGCGGCGGTGCCGTCCTCGACCGTGCCGTCGGCGATCTCGACGAGGGTCCGGCCCGTGGCCGGGTCCTCGACGGCGACGCGCTTCCCGGCGGTCGCCTCGCGCCACCGCCCACCGATGAACAGGCCGGTGGGGACGGCGGCGAGCAGTTCCTTCTCGCGGGTGCTGGTGCTCACGGGGTCGGTCCTCTCGGGTCGGCGGCGGGGGTCAGCGGGAGGCCGCGAAGACGCGGTCCAGCACGTCGAACGCCTGGTGCAGCAGGTCGTCGCCGATGCTCAGCGGGGGCAGAAAGCGCAGGACGTTGCCGTCGGTGCCGCAGGTCAGGACGATGACGCCCTGCCGGGCCGCCTCGGTCGCGACCTGCTTGGCCAGCGCGGCGTCCGGTTCGGTGGTGCCGGGCCGCACGAGCTCGGCGGCGATCATCGCGCCGCGGCCGCGGACGTCCCCGACGCGCGGGTCGCGCCCGGCCAGGGCCCGCAGGCGGGTGAGCAGCAGGTCCTCGATCTGCCGGGCGCGGCCGAGGAGGTCCTCCTCCTCGACGGTGCGCAGGGTCGCGAGCGCGGCGGCGGTGGCGAGCGGGTTGCCGCCGTAGGTGCCGCCGAGGCCGCCGGTGACGGGGGCGTCGACGATCTCGGCGCGGCCGGTGACGGCCGACAGCGGCAGCCCGCCGGCGACGCCCTTGGCGATGGTGACCAGGTCGGGCTCGACGCCCTCGAGGTGGCTGGCGAACCAGGCGCCGGTGCGGGCGACGCCGGTCTGGACCTCGTCGGCGACGAGGACGACGCCGTTGTCCTTCGCCCAGGCGGCGATGGCGGGCAGGAACCCGGGGGCCGGGACGATGAACCCGCCCTCGCCCTGGATCGGCTCGACGACGATGGCGGCGAGGTTCTGCGCGCCGACCTGCTTCTCCATGACGGCGATGGCGCGGGCGGCGGCGGCGGGCCCGTCGAGGCCGTCGCGGAACGGGTAGCTCAGCGGGGCGCGGTACACCTCGGGCGCGAACGGCCCGAACCCGTTCTTGTACGGCATGTTCTTGGCCGTCATGGCCATGGTGAGGTTCGTGCGGCCGTGGTAGGCGTGGTCGAAGACGACGACGGCCTGCCGCCCGGTGTGCGCGCGGGCGATCTTCACGGCGTTCTCGACGGCTTCGGCGCCGGAGGTGAAGAACGCACTCTTCTTGGCGAAGTCGCCGGGGGTCAGCGCGGCGAGGCGCTCGGCCAGCTCCACGTAGGAGTCGTACGGCGTGATCATGAAGCAGGTGTGGGTGAAGCGGGCGACCTGCTCGGTGACGGCGGCGACGACGGCGGGGGCGGCGTTCCCGACGGTCGTGACGGCGATGCCGGAGCCGAGGTCGGCGTAGGAGTTGCCGTCGACGTCGACGACGACGCCCCCGCCCGCGGCCTGGGCGTAGAACGGCATCGAGGACCCGACCGCGGCGGACACGGCGGCGCTGCGCCGGGCGGCGAGCTCGCGCGACCGGGGCCCGGGGACCTCGGTGACGAGCCGGATCTCCTGCGGGAGGGAGGGCCCGCCCTGGTCGGCGGGGCGCTGCTGCGCGTCGGGGCTGAGCGTCGTCATGCCGCGACGGTAGGGCTCCGCAGCCCCCGCGTCTGCGCCGCGGACGCACAGTCCGGGCCCGCGGGGCGGTGCATACTGCACTGCGTGGTGCAGCTCGCCGACCTCCTGGCCACCGACGCGCTGCACCTGCGCCTGGTCGGCGGTGACCCGGCGGTGACGGTGCGCTGGGTCGCGACGAGCGAGCTGGACGACCCCACCCCGTTCCTGGAGGGCGGCGAGCTGCTGCTCACCACCGGGCTGCGCACGCCGCGCGCCGGCTGGGCCCGCTGGGTCGGGCGGCTGGTCGCCGCGGGCGCGGCCGGGGTCGGCTTCGGCGTCGGGCTGTCCCACGCCCACGTGCCCCGCACCCTGGTGAGCGCCGCCGCCGCCGCGGGCCTGCCCCTGGTGGAGGTCCCCGTCCCCACGCCGTTCATCGCCGTCTCCCGGCGCCTGGCGGACCTGCTCCGGCGCCACGAGCACGACGCGGAGGCGGCCGCCGCCCGCGTGGGCCGGGACCTGACCGCCGCCGCCGCCGGCCCGGACGGCACCACGGCCGTCCTGCGCCGCACCGCGCGCGCGGTCGCCGGGACGGCGTGGCTGCTGGACGACGACGGCGCGGTCCTGGCCGCCAGCGCCCCGGTCGCCCCGCCGGCGGCGGCGCTGGAGGGGCTGCAGCGGGTGCGGGCCCAGGGGGCGCGGGCGGCGTGGACGGAGGTGAGCGCCACCGGCTCGCTGGTCCTGCGCGCCGGCGGCGGGTCCCGCTGGCTGCTGGTGGCCGGGGCGCCCGACCTGCCCCGCGCGGCGCGGGCCGGCATCGGCACCGCCGCGGCGCTGCTGGGGCTCCTGACGACCCGCCCGGAGGTCGGCCAGGAGGTGCGGGCCTGCGTCGTCGAGCTCGTCGTGACCGGCCAGGCCGACCTGGCCGTGCGCCTGGCCGCCGCGACCGGCACCGCCGTGCCCGACCCCGTCGTCGTCGTCCGCTGGTCCGGGACCGCCCCGCCGGGGCTGCTGGTCGGCGACCGGTACGCCCTGGCGGCGCCGGGGGTGCGGACCGAGGGGTGGCCGGGCCGGGCCGGGGTCGGGCGCCCCGGTCCGCTCGCCGCGGCCGACCCCTCCGACGCCGACGGGGCCTTCGCCCGCACCAGCGCGCAGCGCCCGGTCGTGCACGCCGACGCGCGATCGCTGCCGGCGCTGCTGGACCCCGGCGCGCTGGCCGGGTGGGCGCGGCAGCGGCTGGCCGGGCTGGACGAGCACGGGCTGCGCCCGACGCTGGCGGCGTTCCTGGCCCACCACGGCGCCCGCCAGCAGGCCGCCGACGCGCTCGGCGTGCACCGCAACACCGTGCGGCAGCGGCTGCGGCACGTCGAGGAGGTCCTCGGGGTCCGGCTCGACGACCCCACCGACCGGGCCGAGCTGTGGCTGGCACTGGGCGCCACCCCGCCTCCGGCGCCCCCGGTGCAGCACCCGGGGACCGGCGCAGCGGGCTGAGCCGGCGCTGACACACTGCCCCCGTGGCCCTCGACCCCGCCGACCTGCCCGCCTCCGCCCTGGAGTTCCTCGCCGAACGGCACCTGGCGACGATGACGACCCTGCGCCGCGACGGCTCCCCGCACGTCGTGCCCGTCGGGTTCACCTTCGACCCCGCGACCGGCGAGGTCCGGGTCATCACCTCCGGCACGAGCCGCAAGGCCGTGCACGCCCGCCGCGGCTCCCGGTGCGTGGTGGCGCAGGTGGACGGCCGCCGCTGGCTGTCCCTGGAGGGCGTCGCGCGCGTCCTGGACGACCCCGCGTCGGTGCGCGACGCCGAGGAGCGCTACGCCGCGCGGTACCGGACCCCGCGGGAGAACCCGCAGCGGGTCGTGGTGGTCTTCAGCGTCGACCGGGTGCTCGGGTCCGTCCCGCCGTGGGACTGACCGCGGCGGTCAGCGGTCGAAGGTGACCATGAGCTCGACCACGCGGTCCAGGAAGGCGTCGACGGGCGCCTCGCGGTAGCCGCGGCCGCCGCGGCGGGGCCGGAACAGCGCCCCGCGGACGTCGGCGGCGCTCAGCCGCACCTGGCCGCGGAAGTGGTCGGCCAGCAGCTCGCACAGGTCGTCGACGTCGCCGGGGCGGTACCCGCGGCGCAGGCCCCGCGCGCGGGGGAAGCGGTCCCCGCGGCCCTCCCGCAGCCGCCCGGCGATCGCCGCGCCCAGCGCCGCACGGCGCTCGGTGTAGGGACGCTGGTCGGCCTGGGCCAGGGCCTGCGCGCGTTCGCGGCGGGCCAGGACGTCCTCCACGTCGGCGAGCAGGTCGTCGGTGTCGGCGACGTCGTACCCGCCGAACTGCGCCCCGAAGCCGACGGCCCGGACCTGCGCGGAGGCGACCCGGCCGGCCGGGACGGCCGTGCGCAGGTGGTCGAAGAAGAGGTCGACGTCGGCGACGCGGTAGCCGCGCCGCAGCCGGGGGGCCCGGGCCGGGCGCTCGGCCAGCAGGCGGGTGAGCGAGACGCCCTCGAGCCCGGCGCTCACGCCGTCGGCTGCTCGGGGCCGATGGCGGCCAGCTGGCCGCAGGCGCCGTCGATCTCGCTGCCGCGGGTGTCGCGCACGGTCGTCGGGATGCCGCGGGCCTCCAGGGCGGCGACGAACGCCTTCTCCACGGCCGGGTCGCTGGCGGTCCACTTCGAGCCCGGCGTGGGGTTCAGCGGGATCGGGTTGACGTGGACCCAGCCGCGGCCGCGGGCGTTGAGCAGCTTGCCGAGGCGGTCCCCGCGCCAGGCCTGGTCGTTGATGTCCTTGATGAGCGCGTACTCGATGCTGACCCGGCGGCCGGTGGCCTCGAAGTAGCGGCGGGCCGCGTCGAGGGCCTCACCGACGTTCCAGCGCTGGTTGATCGGCACGAGGTCGTTGCGCAGCTCGTCGTCGGGGGCGTGCAGGCTCAGCGCGAGGGTCGCCGCGATGCCCTCCTGGGCGAACTTGTCGATGGCCGGCACCAGCCCGACGGTGGACATCGTGATCCCGCGCGCGGAGATCCCGAGGCCGTCCGGGGCGGGCTGGGTGAGCCGGCGCACCGCGGCCACGGCCGACTTGTAGTTGGCCAGCGCCTCGCCCATGCCCATGAAGACGACGTTGTTGACGCGGCCCTCGCCGCCGGGGACCTCCCCGCGCGACAGCGCCCGGGAGGCGGCCGTCACCTGCTCGACGATCTCGGCCGTGGACAGGTTGCGCGTCAGGCCCGCCTGGCCGGTGGCGCAGAACGGGCAGTTCATCCCGCAGCCGGCCTGGCTGGAGATGCAGATCGTGTCGCGGTTCCGGTAGCGCATGAGGACCGACTCCACGAGGGCGCCGTCGTGCATCCGGTACAGCGTCTTGACCGTGGTGCCGCGGTCGGCCGTCAGGGTGCGGACCTTCGTCAGCAGCGTCGGCAGCAGGGCCTCGGCGATCCTCGCCCGGCTCGCCGCGGGCAGGTCCGTCATCTTCGCGGGGTCGTCCTCGAGCCGCTCGAACCACTGGGTGGCGAGCTGCTTGCCGCGGAACGCCTTCTCCCCCAGCGCCACCATCGCCTCGCCGCGCTCGGCGGGCTCGAGGTCGACGAAGTGCCGCGGCGGCTTGCCGCGGCGGGGGGCCGCCATCACGAGCTTGCCGGGGCCGGCCGGGGCCAGCGGGAGCGGTTCGCGAGGGGGCGTCGGGAGGTCAGTGGGAGTCGACATCGTGACTCCATGGTAAGGGCGTCCCGGGACGTCAGGGCCCGACGAACCAGACCAGCAGCAGGTGCACGACCGGTGCGGCCGGCAGCAGCGAGTCGAGGCGGTCCATGACGCCCCCGTGCCCGGGCAGGAGCGTGCCCATGTCCTTGATGCCGAGGTCGCGCTTGAGCATCGACTCCGACAGGTCGCCGCCGATGGCGATCACCACGGTGACCACGCCGAGGACCACGCCCTGCCACCAGTGGCCACCCAGGGCCAGCGGCAGCGCGATCCCGCCGGCGAGGGCGCCGACCACGACCGACCCGGCCGTGCCCTCCCAGGACTTCTTGGGGCTGACGGAGGGGGCCATCGGGTGCCGGCCCCACAGCACCCCGACGGCGTACCCGCCCACGTCGCTGGCGACGACGAGCAGCACGAACACCAGCACCCGCCAGGCGCCCTCGGAGGCGGCGAGCATGAGCATCGCGAACCCGGCCAGCAGGGGGCCGTAGGTGACGATGAAGACACCGCCGGCGACGTCGCGGACGGCGGGGACGCGGACCGGTCCCCCGTGGTCGCCCCCGTCGTCGACGAGGCGG
Source organism: Kineococcus rugosus (assembly GCF_050871975.1). NCBI lineage: Bacteria > Bacillati > Actinomycetota > Actinomycetes > Kineosporiales > Kineosporiaceae > Kineococcus > Kineococcus rugosus. Next base: position 13,622 of record NZ_JBJLSJ010000005.1, read on the forward strand.
TAGACGACCACCGCGAGGACCGTGAGGGCGTAGGCGACGAACAGCGTCTCGCCACCGCCCAGGTAGGCCCCGGGCAGCATGGCCAGGGTGCCCACCACGGGCGGCAGGACCGGGATGCGCAGGTGCCGCGCGCGGAAGGCGCGGACCATCTCGACGGTGCCGTACAGGACCGCGGCGCAGGCCAGGACGCCGAAGGCCTCCCGGCGCACGAACAGGCTCGCGACCAGGACACCCCCCATGGCCACGCCCATGCCGATCGCGGCGGGCAGGTTGCGCCCGGCCTTGCGCGGCGGCTTGCGCGTGGTGGGGGTCGTGTCGCTGGTCACGGGGGCCTCAGACGGCGAGGAGCTCGGCTTCCTTGTTCTTCAGCAGCTCGTCGACGGCGTCGACGTGCTTCTTGGTGACCGACTCCAGCTCCTTCTCGGCGCGGCCGCCCTCGTCCTCGCCGACCTCGCCGTCCTTCACGAGGCGGTCGATCTCGTCCTTGGCGCGCCGGCGCACGTTGCGCAGGGAGACGCGGGCGTCCTCGGCCTTGGAGCGGGCCAGCTTGATGTAGTCCTTGCGGCGCTCCTCGGTCAGCTGCGGCAGCACGATCCGGATGACGTTGCCGTCGTTGCCGGGGTTGACGCCGAGGTCGGAGTTGCGCAGCGCCTTCTCGATCTCGCTCATGGCCCCGCGGTCGAACGGGGTGATGAGCACCGAGCGGGCCTCGGGGATCTGGAAGCTCGCCAGCTGCTGCAGCGGAGTGGGTGCGCCGTAGTAGTCCACCATGATCTTGAAGAACATCGCGGCGTTCGCCCGGCCGGTGCGGATCGCGCTGAAGTCCTCCTTGGCGACCTCGACGGCCTTTTCCATTTTCTCCTCGGCCTCGAGGAGGGTGTCGTCGATCACGGTGGTCCCTTCGTCCTTCGTCCCGGCGCGTCGTGTCCGCCCTGCTGGCCCGCGGACGAGGTCAGTCCGCGATCACCTGCGTGCCGATCCTCTCACCCCGCAGCGCGCGCGCCACGCCCTGCCCCTCCATCCCGAAGACGATCATGGGCAGGCGGTTGTCCATGCACAGGCTGAAGGCGGTGGTGTCGACGACGCGCAGGTTCTTCCGCAGCGCCTCGGAGTAGGTGATGGTGTCGAGCTTCGTCGCGTCCGGGTCCCGGCGCGGGTCGCCCGTGTAGACGCCGTCGACGCCGTTCTTCGCCATCAGGACCGCGTCGGCGCGGACCTCCAGCGCCCGCTGCGCGGCGACGGTGTCGGTCGAGAAGTACGGCATGCCGGCCCCGGCGCCGAAGATGACGACCCGGCCCTTCTCCATGTGCCGGATGGCGCGCCGCGGGATGTACGGCTCGGCGACCTGGCCCATCGTGATCGCCGTCTGGACGCGGGTGGAGACGTCGGCCTGCTCCAGGAAGTCCTGCAGGGCCAGGGCGTTCATGACGGTGCCGAGCATGCCCATGTAGTCGGCGCGGCTGCGCTCCATCCCGCGCTGGGACAGCTCCGCCCCGCGGAAGAAGTTGCCGCCACCCACGACGATCGCGACCTGCACGCCCTGCTTGACCGGCCCGGCGATCTCGCGGGCGACCTGCGCGATGACGTCGGGGTCGACGCCGACCCGGCCGTTGCCGAAGAACTCCCCCGAGAGCTTGAGCAGGACCCGCTCGTAGGCCGGTCGCGGTTCGACGGTCCCGGCTTCGAGGTCGACGGTCAGGCTGGGCTCGCTCACGCGGTGGCTCCTCGGGTGGTTGCTCTGCGGTCTGGGGCAGTCTGCCCCAGCGGGGTGGTGGGGGTCACGCTGCGTGCACCCGCGACTGGTCCGGACGTGCGGACGGGGTGGGGGGACCGTGGTCCCCCCACCCCGTCAGCTCACGCGGGTGGTGCTCAGACGCCGGCGCGGAAGCGGGCGAAGGCGGTCACCTGGGCGCCGGCGTCGGCCAGCAGCTTGGTGATCGTCACCTTCTGGTCCTTCGCGAACGGCTGCTCCAGCAGCACGTTGTCCTTGAAGAAGCTGTTGACGCGGCCCTCGATGATCTTGGGCAGCGCGGCCTCGGGCTTCTTCTCCTCGCGCGCGGTCTCCTCGGCGATGCGGCGCTCGGACTCGACCTTCTCGGCCGGGACCTCGTCGCGGGTGAGGTACGTCGGGCTCATCGCCGCGGTGTGCATGGCGATGTCCTTGCCCAGGGCGTCGTTGTCGACGTCGAGGGCGACGAGGACGCCGATGGTCGGCGGCAGGTCGGTGGCGGTGCGGTGCAGGTACGCCGAGACGTGCGTGCCCTCGACGCGCGCCACGTTCGGGACGAGGATCTTCTCGCCCATGGTGGCGTTGGCCTCGTCGAGGACGGTCTGGACGGTCTTGCCGTCGAGCTCGGAGGCGAGCAGCGTCGCGGAGTCGGTCGCGCCGACGGCGACGGCCTGGGCCAGCACCTGGTTGGCGAGGGTCACGAAGCCCTCGGACTTGGCGACGAAGTCGGTCTCGCAGTTGACCTGGACCATGACGCCGAGGCCGCCGTCGACGTGCACGGCCACCAGGCCGTTGGACGCGTCGCGGTCGGCGCGCTTGGCGACGCCCTTCTGGCCCTTGATGCGGAGCAGCTCGATGGCCTTCTCGACGTCGCCCTCGGTCTCCACGAGCGCGTTCTTGCAGTCGAGCATGCCGGCGCCGGTCTTCTCGCGCAGCGCCTTGACGTCAGCGGCGGTGTACGCAGCCACGGTCGTTCCTCTCGTCGGTTCCGTACCCGGTGCCCGGGGACAGCGGGGGTGTCTGGGGGCGGACGCACGGACGCCCCGGGCCTGGGAGGGCCCGGGGCGTCACCACAGGCGTCCTGTGTTCGTACCTGAGGGAGGTCAGGCCTGCGCGGCGGCTTCGGCCGGCTCGCCGACCTCGGCCGCGGCCTCGGCGGGCTGGCCCTCGGCGGCCTGCGCCTGCGCGGCCTCGGGGGCGGTGGAGCCCTCGGCGGTCGCCGGGGACTCGGAGCCGCCGGACTGCTCACCCTCGCTGCCGGCGAGCAGGTCCTGCTCCCAGGCGGCCAGCGGCTCGGCGTCGTCGGTCTTGCCGCCGTGGCGGACCTGCAGGCCGGCGGCGACGGCGTCGGCGATGACCCGGGTCAGCAGCGTGACGGAGCGGATCGCGTCGTCGTTGCCGGGGATGCGGTAGTCGACGTCGTCCGGGTCGCAGTTGGAGTCCAGGATCGCGACGACCGGGATGTTCAGCTTCTTCGCCTCGTCGACGGCGAGGTGCTCCTTGTTGGTGTCGACGATCCACACCGCGGAGGGGACCTTGGTCATGTCCCGGATGCCGCCGAGCGTCTTGGTCAGCTTGTCGTACTCGCGACGCAGGACGAGCAGTTCCTTCTTGGTCAGGCCGGAGGCGGCGACGTCGTCGAAGTCGACCTCCTCGAGCTCGCGCATGCGGGAGATGCGCTTGTTGACCGTCTGGAAGTTGGTCAGCATGCCGCCGAGCCAGCGCTGGTTGACGTAGGGCATGCCGACGCGGCTGGCCTGCTCGGCGATGGACTCCTGGGCCTGCTTCTTCGTGCCGATGAACAGGATGGTGCCGCCGTGGGCGACGGTCTCCTTGACGAAGTCGTAGGCGCGGTCGATGAACGACAGCGACTGCTGCAGGTCGATGATGTAGATGCCGTTGCGCTCGGTGAAGAGGAAGCGCTTCATCTTGGGGTTCCAGCGGCGGGTCTGGTGCCCGAAGTGCACACCGGACTCGAGCAGCTGGCGCATCGTCACGACGGCCATGGGTGGTCCTCCTCGCGCCGGCCCCCTGGTGGGGCCGATCGGTTGTCCCGCAGCGTGCCGGTCGGCTCGCCGCGCCTGGCCCCCCGAGCGCACCCGACCGCCGGGGTGACCCGGTGGACCGAGAGGGTGCTCCCCCCTGCGCGGGGCAGGGAAGGGGGACGCGATGTCACCCGGACCGGGCCGTCGCCGAGGGATCGGCGAGGGACACGCACCGGGTGCCCGCCTATCCTACGACGCGTGAGCACCGGCCTCGACCGCAGCACCCCGCCCGCGCCCGCCGCCGGCCTCACCTCGCGGATGCGGCGGTTCGGGCCGACGGTCTTCGCGGAGATGTCGGCGCTGGCCCTGCGCACCGGGGCGGTGAACCTGGGGCAGGGCTTCCCGGACGCCGACGGCCCGTCCTCGCTGCTCGAGGACGCGGTGGCGGCCATCCGCTCGGGGCGCAACCAGTACCCGCCGGGCGTCGGGGTGCCCGCCCTGCTGGAAGCCGTGGCCCGTCACCAGGAGCGGTTCCGGGGCCTGCGGGTGGACCCGGCCTCGCAGGTGCTGGTGACGGCCGGGGCCACCGAGGCGATCGCCGCGAGCGTCCTGGCGCTGTGCGAGCCCGGCGACGAGGTGGTCGTCCTGGAACCGGCCTACGACTCCTACCCCGCCGTCATCGCCCTGGCCGGGGCCGTGCAGCGGTCGGTGCCGCTGCTGCCGGGCCCGGACGGCTTCACCCTCGACCGCGCCCGGCTGGAGGCCGCCTTCGGCGAGCGCACCCGGCTGGTGCTGCTCAACACCCCGCACAACCCGACCGGCACCGTCCTGGGCCCGCAGGACCTGGCCGTGGTGGCCGAGCTCGCGGTCCGGCACGACGCCGTCGTGGTGAGCGACGAGGTGTACGAGCACCTGGTCTTCGACGGGCGCGCGCACACCGCGGTGGCGACGTTGCCGGGGATGGCCGAGCGCACGCTGACGGTCTCCTCGGCGGGCAAGACCTTCTCGGTGACCGGCTGGAAGGTCGGCTGGGTGAGCGGCCCGGCTGCGCTGGTGGCCGCGGTCCGGACCGTCAAGCAGTTCCTCACCTATGTCAACGCCGGCCCGTTCCAGCCGGCCGTGGCCGCGGCGCTGGACCTGCCCGACGAGTTCTTCGCCGGCCTGGCCGCGGACCTGCAGCGCCGCCGGGACCTGCTGCTGGAGGGCCTGCGGTCGGCGGGGTTCGCCGTCGCGGCGCCCGCCGGGACGTACTTCGTCGCGGCCGACCCCCGGCCGCTGGGCTTCTCCGACGGCACGGACCTGTGCCGCCGGCTGCCGGAGCTGGCCGGGGTCGTCGGGGTGCCGATGTCGGCGTTCTGCACCCCCGGGGGCGAGGCGGCGCGAGCCGTCGAGCCGCTGGTCCGGTTCACCTTCTGCAAGTCCGACGCGGTGCTGCACGAGGCCTGCGACCGGCTGCAGGCCCTGCGCGCGTGATCCGGCCGTGAGCCGGTCGTGAGCGCGAGCGGCCCCGGCGGCGGGCGGGAGGACCTGCGGGCGGCGCTGGAGGCCGAGCGGGCCGACGCGGTGGTGCGGGTCGCCGGGCTGGAGCGCGAGCTGGCCAGCGCCCTGGAGGTGGCCGCGGAGGGCACCGCCGACGACGAGCACGACCCCGAGGGCTCGACCACGGCCTTCGAGCGCGCCCAGGTCGCGGCGGTGCTGGACCAGGTGCGCACCCGCCTGGCGGCGCTGCAGGACGCCCTGGACCGCCTGGACGACCCCGGGTTCGGCACCTGCGCGCGCTGCGGTTCGCCGATCCCCGCCGAGCGGTTGGCGGCCCGGCCGTGGGCGACGACGTGCGTGGGGTGCGCCGGCCGCTGATACCCGCGGCCGGCGGGCTCCCGCCGGACCCGTCGTTGACACGATTCACCCAGGCGCTCCGAGGCGCTTGTGAAACGTGTCAAAAGCTGCGTACGCTGCAGCCACCCCGACGGAGTGGAGTGATTGATGAACGACGCGACCGCGCCGGTCCCCCCGACCCCCCCGACCTCCGCCACCCTGCGCGAGCGGGCCCTGGCGACGCTGCGCACCCAGACCATCGAACTGCCGTCGTGGGCGTTCGGGAACTCCGGCACCCGGTTCAAGGTGTTCGGCACTCCCGGGACCCCCCGCGACCCGTTCGAGAAGATCAGCGACGCTGCCCAGGTGCACCGCTTCACCGGCATCGCCCCGCGGGTGTCGCTGCACATCCCGTGGGACCTGGTCGACGACTACGGCAAGCTCGCCGCCCACGCCGCCGACGCCGGCGTGCGCATCGGCACGATCAACTCGAACCTGTTCCAGGACGACGACTACAAGTTCGGGTCCCTGACCCACCCCGACGCCGCGGTCCGCGCCAAGGCCGTGGCCCACCACGCGCAGTGCGTCGACGTCATGCGCGCCACCGGCTCGAAGGAGCTGAAGCTGTGGCTGCCCGACGGCACCAACTACCCTGGCCAGGACGACCTGCGCGACCGCCAGGAACGCCTCGCCGAGTCCCTGCAGCAGGTCTACGCCCTGCTCGACGACGACCACCGGCTGGTGCTGGAGTACAAGTTCTTCGAGCCGGCGTTCTACCACACCGACATCCCCGACTGGGGCACCTCGCTGCTGCACTGCCTGGCCCTGGGTGAGCGCGCGAAGGTCGTCCTCGACACCGGCCACCACGCGCCGGGCACGAACATCGAGTTCATCGTCGTGCAGCTGCTGCGCGCCGGGCGCCTGGGCGCGTTCGACTTCAACTCCCGGTTCTACGCCGACGACGACCTCATGGCCGGCGCCGCCGACCCGTTCCAGCTGTTCCGGATCACGTACGAGATCGTCCGCTCGGGGGCGCTGGAACCCGCGCACGGACCCGGCGTCGCGTGGGACCCGGCCGGACCGGGCGTGAACTTCATGCTCGACCAGTGCCACAACGTCGAGGAGAAGATCCCCGGTCAGATCCGCTCGGTCACCAACATCCAGCAGGCCACCGCCAAGGCCCTGCTGGTGGACCGGGAGGCGCTCACCGCGGCCCAGCGCGCCGGGGACGTCCTGGGCGCGCACGACGTGTTCATGGACGCCTTCCACACCGACGTCCGCCCCCTGCTCGCCGAGCTGCGCGAGTCGATGGGCCTGGACGCCGACCCGATGGCCGCCTTCAAGGCCTCGGGGTACCTCGAACGGACCGCCGCCGAGCGCATCGGCGGCCAGCAGGCTGGATGGGGAGCATGAGCACCGTCGACGACCTGATCGCGCGGTCGAACGCCCTCGGGGCGGATCCGCGGTTCACCAACTACGCCGGCGGGAACACCTCCGCCAAGGGCACCGCCGTCGACCCCGTCACCGGCGAGGACGTGGAACTGCTGTGGGTGAAGGGTTCCGGCGGTGACCTCGGCACCCTGACCGAGCAGGGTCTGGCCGTGCTGCGCCTGGACCGCGTGCGGGCCCTGAAGCACGTCTACCCCGGCGTGGAGCGCGAGGACGAGATGGTCGCCGCGTTCGACTACTGCCTGCACGGCAAGGGTGGTGCCGCACCGTCCATCGACACCGCCATGCACGCCCTGGTCGACGCCGCGCACGTGGACCACCTGCACCCCGACGCCGGCATCGCCCTCGCCTGCGCCGCCGACGGGCAGGAACTGACGTCGAAGGTGTTCGGCGACAAGGTCGTCTGGGTGCCCTGGCGCCGTCCGGGGTTCCAGCTCGGCCTCGACATCGCCGCGCTCAAGGACGCGAACCCGCAGGCCGTCGGCACGATCCTCGGCGGTCACGGCATCACCGCCTGGGGCGACACCTCCGCCGAAGCGGAGGCGAACTCCCGCTGGATCATCGAGACCGCCGAGGCGTACCTCGCCGAGAACTCCGCGCCCGAACCGTTCGGGGCCGTCCTGGACGGCTACCAGGCCCTGCCGCCGGAGCAGCGCCGGGCCCGGGCCGCCGCCCTGGCCCCGGTCATCCGCGGCATCGCCAGCCACGACAAGCCGCAGGTCGGGCACTTCACCGACTCCGAGGCGGTGCTGGACTTCCTCGCCCGCGCCGAGCACTCCCGCCTGGCCGCGCTGGGCACCTCCTGCCCCGACCACTTCCTGCGCACCAAGGTCAAACCCCTCGTGCTGGACCTGCCCGCCACCGCCACCGTCGAGGAGCAGGTCGAGCGGCTGAAGACGCTGCACGAGGCCTACCGCGCCGACTACCAGGCCTACTACGACCGCCACGCGAGCCCGGACTCCCCCGCCATCCGCGGTGCGGACCCGCTGATCGTCCTGGTCCCCGGCGTGGGGATGTTCTCCTACGGCAAGGACGCCCAGACCGCCCGCGTCGCCGGTGAGTTCTACGTCAACGCCATCAACGTCATGCGCGGCGCCGAAGGCGTCTCCACCTACGCCCCCATCGACGAGGCGGAGAAGTTCCGCATCGAGTACTGGGCGCTGGAGGAGGCCAAGCTCGCCCGGATGCCGAAGCCGAAACCCCTGGCGACGCGGATCGCGCTGGTCACCGGCGCCGCCTCCGGCATCGGCAAGGCCATCGCCACCCGCCTGGCCGCCGAGGGCGCCTGCGTCGTCGTGGCCGACCTGGACCTGGCCACGGCGCGGGCCGCCGCGGCCGAACTCGGCTCCACCGACGTCGCGGTGGGCGTCGCCGCCGACGTGTCGAACCCCGAGGCCGTCCGCGCCGCGGTCGACGAGGCCGTGCTGGCCTTCGGCGGGCTGGACCTCGTCGTCAACAACGCCGGGCTGTCGATCTCCAAACCGTTGCTGGAGACCACCGAGAAGGACTGGGACCTGCAGCACGACGTCATGGCCAAGGGCTCCTTCCTCGTCGCTCAGGCCGCCGCGCGGGTCCTCATCGCCCAGGGTCTGGGCGGGGACATCGTCTACATCGCCTCGAAGAACTCCGTGTTCGCCGGGCCGAACAACATCGCCTACTCCGCGGTCAAGGCCGACCAGGCCCACCAGGTCCGGCTGCTGGCCGCCGAGCTCGGCGAGCACGGCATCAAGGTCAACGGCGTCAACCCCGACGGGGTCGTGCGCGGGTCGGGGATCTTCGCCGGCGGCTGGGGCGCCCAGCGCGCCAAGACGTACGGCATCGCCGAGGACGACCTCGGGAAGTTCTACGCCCAGCGGACCCTGCTCAAGCGCGAGGTCCTGCCCGAGCACGTCGCCAACGCGGTGTTCGTCCTGACCGGCGGGGAACTGTCGCACACCACCGGCCTGCACGTCCCGGTCGACGCCGGCGTCGCCGCCGCCTTCCTGCGATGAGCCCGGCGGCGGAGGAACAGGCGTTCGCGGCCGTCGACCTCGGGGCGACCAGCGGCCGCGTCATCCTCGGTCACCTCCAGGACGGCCCCGACGGCGCCGAGCTGCGGCTGCGGCACGTGTCCCGGTTCGGCAACGGCCCGGTGCGCACCCGCGACCAGCTGCACTGGAACGTCCTGGAGCTGTACCGGCAGGTCCTGGCGGGGCTGGCCGCGGCCGAGCGGGCCCACCCCGGGCAGATCACGAGCGTCGGGGTGGACTCCTGGGCCGTGGACTACGGCCTGCTGGCCGGGCAGCGGCTGCTGGGCGTGCCGTTCCACTACCGCGACGCGCGCAACGAGGCCGGGGTCGCGGCCGTCCACGCCGAGGTCCCGGCCGCGGACCTGTTCGCCCGCAACGGCCTGCAGCACCTGCCCTTCAACACGGTGTTCCAGCTGGCCACCGAGGGGCCGCTGCTGGAACTGGCCGACCGGTTCCTGCTGATCCCCGACCTCCTCGGGTTCTGGCTCACCGGGGCCGTGGTGGCCGAGCGCACCAACGCCTCCACCACCGGGCTGCTCGACGCGCGCACCGGGGAGTGGGACGTCGACCTCGCCCGCACCCTGGGGATCCGGCCGCACCTGCTGCCGCCGCTGGTCGACCCCGGCACGCGCGTCGGGCGGCTGTCGCCCGAGGTCGCCGACGTCGTGGGGCGCGACCTGGAGGTGGTGGCGGTGGGTTCGCACGACACCGCCTCGGCCGTCGTCGCCGTCCCGGCCACCGGGACCGACTTCGCGTACATCTCCTGCGGGACGTGGGGGCTGGTGGGGCTGGAGCTGAAGGACCCCGTCCTGACCGACGACGCCCGCGAGGCCGGTTTCACCAACGAGGGCGGGGTCGACGGCCGCACCCGGTTCCTGCGCAACGTCATGGGGTTGTGGCTGCTGAGCGAGTCGCTGCGGCACTGGGACCCCGCGGCGACCGACGCCCAGCGCTCCAGCCGGTTGTCGGACCTGCTCGCCGAGGCCGCCGCCATCACCGAGCCGGTGGCGGTGTTCGACGTGGACGACCCGGCGTTCCTGGCGCCCGGGGACGTCCCGGCCCGCATCCGGAACTGGTGCCGCGCCCACGGTGAACCCGTCCCGCAGTCCCCGGCGCAGACGGTGCGCAGCATCGTCGAGAGCCTGGCCGCGGCGTTCGCGCGGGCGGTCGCCGACGCCGTCCGGATCGCCGACCACGAGGTCTCGGTGGTCCACCTCGTCGGCGGCGGGTCGCTGAACACCCTGCTGTGCCAGGCGACCGCCGACCGCACCGGGCTGCCCGTGCTCGCCGGTCCCGTCGAGGCCACCGCCATGGGCAACCTGCTCGTGCAGGCCCGCGCCGCCGGCCGGCTCGGCCCGGACCTGGAGGAGCTGCGCGCCGTCGCGCGACGGTCCGCCGACGTCGTCCGCCACCTCCCCCGCTGATCCGCCGCCCCCGAGGAGACCCCGTGAAACGACAAGTCCCGAACCCGGCCGAGGTGCTGGACCTGGTGAGCTTCAAGAAACCCGAGCTCAACGGCCGGAAGCGACGGCTCGACGCGGCCCTGACGATCGAGGACCTGCGCCGCATCGCGAAGAAGCGCACCCCCAAGGCCGCCTTCGACTACACCGACGGCTCCGCCGAGGGCGAGGTCTCCCTGGCCCGCGCCCGCCAGGCCTTCAGCGACGTCGAGTTCCACCCCTCCATCCTGAAGGACGTCTCCAAGGTCGACACCTCCACCACGATCTTCGGCGGCCCGTCCGCGATGCCGTTCGGCATCGCCCCCACCGGTTTCACCCGCCTCATGCAGACCGAGGGCGAGGAGGCCGGCGCCGGGGCCGCCGGTGCCGCCGGGATCCCCTTCACCCTCTCCACCCTGGGCACCACCACCATCGAGCACGTCAAGGCGGCCAACCCCACCGGCCGCAACTGGTTCCAGCTCTACGTCATGCGCAAGCGCGAGATCTCCTACGGCCTCGTCGAGCGCGCCGCCCGCGCCGGGTTCGACACCCTCATGTTCACCGTCGACACCCCCGTGGCCGGAGCCCGGCTGCGGGACAAGCGCAACGGGTTCTCCATCCCCCCGCAGATCAGCCTGACCACCGTGCTGGACACCGCGATCCGCCCCGCCTGGTGGTTCGACTTCCTCACCACCCGCAAGCTGGAGTTCGCCTCCCTCACCGAGACCGGGGGCACCGTCGGCGAACTGCTCGACTACGCCATGGACCCCTCCATCTCCTACGACGACCTCGCCGAGATCCGCGCGATGTGGCCGGGCAAGCTCGTCGTGAAAGGCGTCCAGAACGTCCCGGACTCGCGCAAGCTGGCCGACCTCGGGGTCGACGGGATCATCCTGTCGAACCACGGCGGTCGTCAGCTCGACCGCGCCCCCATCCCGTTCCACCTGCTGCCCGAGGTGGTCCGCGAGGTCGGGCGCGACACCGAGATCGCGATCGACACCGGCATCATGAACGGCGCCGACATCGTCGCCTCCATCGCCCTGGGCGCCAGGTTCACCCTCATCGGGCGGGCCTACCTCTACGGCCTGATGGCCGGCGGCCGGGCCGGGGTGGACAAGGCCATCTCCATCCTGTCCGACCAGGTCGTCCGCACCATGAAGCTCCTCGAGGTCACCAGCCTCGCCGAACTCACCCCGGCCCACGTCACCCAGCTGCAACGGCTCGCCCCGCGTCCCCTGCCCTGATCCGCCGCCCCGGGCTCCACAGGTCGCCCGCGTCCACCGAGGGGAACCGCCCGGGGCGGCGCCGACGCTTGCGCGGGCGAGGCTGACGGGGTGCTGAGCTCGCTGCTGCCGACGGGTGTGGTCGCTCTCGCGGCGGCGGGGGTGGCCGCCGCGACGGTGGCCGCCCCCGCCCCCGCGCCCCCTCCCGCACCGCCGCCGGCGGCCGCGGGCACCCCGTCGTGGGGCTGGCCGGTCGACCCGCCGCGAGTGCTGCGCGGTTTCGAGGACGTGGGCCGGTACGAGGCCGGTCACCGCGGCGTCGACCTCGCCGCCGACCCGGGCCGGGCGGTGGTAGCGGTCGCCGCCGGGACGGTGTCCTTCGCCGGGCCGGTGGCCGGGCGCGGGGTCGTGGTGGTCCTGCACCCCGACGGCACGCGCACGACGTACGAACCGCTCGAGGCGGCCGTCCGCCCGGGCGAGCAGGTGCGGGCCGGAGAGGTGCTGGGCGCGCTGGCCGCCGCACCGCGGCACTGCGCCGTCCCCTGCCTGCACCTCGGGCTGCGCGCCGGCGAGACCTACCTCGACCCGCTGGCGCGGCTGCGTGCCGCCGCGCCCGTCCTGCTGCCGCTGGGTCGGTCGTGAGCCGGCCGTGAGCCGGCCGTGAGCCGGCCGGGTCAGCCGGCGTCGGCCAGCTTGCCGCGCAGCTGCAGGACGGCCTTGGTGTGCATCTGGCAGATGCGCGACTCGGTGACCCCCAGGACCCGCCCGATCTCGGCGAGCGTCAGGCCCTCGTAGTAGTAGAGCGTCACGACGATCTTCTCGCGCTCGGGCAGCTGGTTGATCGCCCGGGACAGCAGGAACTTCGTCTCCTCGCTCTCGAACGCGGCGACGGGGTCCTCGGCCTTGGTGTCCTCGAGGGTGTCGACCAGGGAGAGCTTGTCGCCCTTCTCCCCCGAGACGCTGAGCAGCTCGTCGAGCGCGACGACGTTGACGTAGGAGACCTGGCTGAAGATGTGGTGCAGGTCGGACAGGGCGATGCCCATCCGGTCGGCCACCTCCGCCTCGGTGGGGGTGCGGTGCAGCTCCCCCTCGAGGGTGGCGTACGTGCGCTCGACCTCGCGGGCCTTGCTGCGCACCGACCGCGGGATCCAGTCGATGGCGCGCAGCTCGTCGATGATGGCGCCGCGGATGCGGGAGATGGCGTAGGTCTCGAACTTGATGGCGCGTTCGATGTCGAACTTCTCGATGGCGTCGATGAGCCCGAAGATGCCGTAGGAGACGAGGTCGGCCTGCTCGATGTTCGGGGGCAGGCCCACGCCGACGCGCCCGGCCACGTACTTGACCAGCGGCGAGTAGTGCATGATCAGCTTCTCGCGCACGTACGGGTCCGCGGTGGCCTTGAACTCCTCCCACATCGCCCGCAGCGCGGCCTCGGCGGCCTCCTGCTCCGGCGTCGAGGGACCCTTGCCCTTGCGGCTGGTGAAGCGGGCGTTGGCCTGTGGCCGGCCCGCCGGCTGCACCTCGTCCGCGGGCGGGGTGGACTGCTGCTCGGTCGTGCCGGTGGTGTCGATGCCGCGCTCCTGACCGTCGTCGACCACGCGCAGGTCGGACGGGACCGTGGAGGCGCGCTCGTTCCCCGCTGCTGCTTCCACCGTGCTCCTCCCCCGGACCTCAGGCCCGTGGGTGGGCCTGACGGTGCGAACTCCGCAGTCGCTCCACGGAGACGTGCGTGTAGATCTGCGTCGTTGACAGCGTAGCGTGACCGAGCAACTCCTGTACGCTACGAAGGTCAGCTCGCCCGTCCAGCATGTGCGTCGCGGCCGCGTGCCGCAGACCGTGCGGGGACGTGTGCGGGGCACCCGGGACCGCGGCCACCGCCCGGTTCACCACGGTGCGGACCTGCCGCTGGTCCATCCTGCGCCCCCGCACCCCGAGGAACAACGCCTCCCCCGACCCCGGCCCGGTCAGGTGCGGTCGCCCGTGATCCAGCCACGCCTGCACCGCCCGCAGCGCCGGCGTCCCGAACGGGACCGTCCGCTGCCGGTCCCCCTTGCCCAGCACCCGCGCCGTGCGGTGCTCCACGTCCAGGTCCGGCACGTCCAGGCCCACCAGCTCGGCCACCCGGCACCCCGTGGCGTACAGCAGCTCCAGGACCGCGCCGTCCCGCAGCGCGACCGGGTCGGCGCCCGGGCCCTCCTCTCGCGCCCGCACCGCCGGTTCCAGCGCCGCCCGCACCTGCGACTGCGCCAGCACCCGGGGCAGCTCCCGGGACCGCTTCGGCGCCTGCAACCGCAGCCCCGGGTCCGCGGCGGCCCGCCCCGTGCGGTGCGCCCACGCCGTGAACGTGCGCACCGCGGCCGCCCGGCGCGCCAGCGTCGAGCGCCGCAGGTCGCCCGCCCCCCGCGTCTGCCAGGCCCGCAGGTCGGCCAGCCCCAGCAGGTCCAGGTCCAGCGTCCCGTCGTCGGCCGCGGGGACCGTCGTGGTGAGCAGGTCGCGCACGTCCGCGCAGTACGCGCGCACGGTGTGCTCGGAGCGGTTGCGCTCGGCGCGCAGGTGGGTGGCGAACGCCGACAGCAGCCCGGTCAGGTCCTCGCGCCCCACCCCCGCACCGTCGCCCGCCCACCGGCGCGGCGCAAGCCGCCGCGCCGGTCGGGACGGGTCAGTCGCCCTTGACGTTCACGACCTGGCGCAGCGTGTGCCGCACCTCCACCAGGTCGGCCGCGTCGGCCATGACCCGGTCGATGTCCTTGTAGGCGGCCGGGATCTCGTCGAGGAAGGCGTCGGTGTCGCGGTACTCGATGCCCCGCATCGACTCCCGCAGCTGCTCGCGGGTGAACGTGCGGCGCGCCGCGGACCGGCTGTACTCGCGCCCGGCGCCGTGCGGGGAGGAGTCCAGGGACATCCGGTTCCCCTTGCCCACCACCACGTAGCTGGCCGTGCCCATGGACCCGGGCACCAGACCCGGGCGCCCCGCGTCGGCCCGGATGGCGCCCTTGCGCGACAGCCACACCTCGCGGCCGAAGTGCCGCTCGCGGGAGGTGTAGTTGTGGTGGCAGTTGATGCGCTCGCGGTCCTCCACGTCGGCCCCGAGGAACTCCCCGAGCCGCGCGGCGACGCGGTCCATCATCTCCTCGCGGTTGAGCAGCGCGAAGTGCTGGGCCCAGCGCAGGTCCGCGACGTACTCGTCGAACTCCGGCGTGCCCTCCACGAGGTAGGCCAGGTCCCGGTCCGGCAGCGGCACGAACCACTGCGCGCACAGCCGCTGGGCCACCGCGATGTGGTGGGTGGCCAGCTTGTTGCCCGGCCCCCGGGAACCGGAGTGCAGGAACAGCCAGACCGCGTCCGCTTCGTCCAGGGACACCTCGATGAAGTGGTTGCCCGACCCCAGGGTGCCCAGGGCCGTCCGGCACTTCGGGACCAGCTGCTCGCGGAACGGCGCGCGGTGCGGTTCGAGCGCCTCGAGCTCGGCCACCCGCGGTGCGGCGGTCGCCGACACGTCCCGGTTCGCGGCGCCGGCCGACAGCGGGACCGAGCGCTCGATGGCCTCCCGCAGCACCGACAGGTCCCGGCCGACCAGGTCGGCCGCCGTGAACTGCGTCCGCACGGCGATCATGCCGCAGCCGATGTCGACGCCCACGGCCGCCGGGATGATCGCCCCGTCGGTCGGGATGACCGACCCGACGGTCGCCCCCTTGCCCAGGTGGGCATCGGGCATCAAGGCGATGTGCGGGTGGATGAACGGCATGGTGGCGGCCGTCTCGGCCTGCCGGCGCGTCTTCTCCTCCAGGATCGACGCCCAGTTCACCAGCTTGTCCGTCAGCCGCTCCACGACTCGCCCTCTCTCCGCTCAGCCTGCGCGGCAACGGTTCCCGCGCCAGGCACGAGGGACGACGATACGCACGCCCCGCCGCGGTGCCCACCGCTTTTCACGCCACCACCTCCGTCGCCGCCCCCCGTCGCCACCCGTCCTCGACCCGCACGGCGTGACCGGACAGCTCCAGCCGGCCCAGGATCGCCTGCACCCCCGGCACGTCCAGCCCGCTGTCCCGCGCGAGCTGCTCCAGCCCCCCGCCGCCCCGGCGCGGCAGGCACTCGGCCACCCGCAGCTCGTCGCGTTCGAGGCCGTCGAAGGGGCGGGCCCGCACCCGGGGTGCCCGCACCGGTTCCCGGCCGAGGTCGCCCAGGAGCTCGGCGACCTCGTCCGCGCTCGTGACGCACACCGCACCGCGCTCGCGCAGCAGCCGGTGGCAGCCCGCCGAGGCCGCCGACGTCACCGGCCCGGGCACCGCCCCCACCGGCCGCAGCAGGCGCTCGGCCCGGTCGGCCGTCGACAGCGCCCCGGAGCGCCAGGCCGCCTCCACCACGACGGTGCCGCGGGTCAGCGCCGCGATGAGCCGGTTGCGCTCCAGGAACCGCCACCGCGTGGGCGTCGCCCCGGGCGGGACCTCCGAGACCAGCGCACCCGTGCGCGCCAGCCGCGCCAGCAGCGCCGCGTTCCCCGCGGGGTAGCTGCGGTCCACCCCGCAGGCCAGGACCGCGACGCTCACCCCCTCGACCGCGAGCGCCGAGCGGTGCGCGGCGGCGTCGATGCCGAACGCCCCGCCGCTGACGACGGCGAACCCGCGGTCGGACAGGCCCACCGCGAGCTCGGCGGCGACGTGCTGGCCGTAGGCGGTCGCGGCCCGCGAGCCGACGAGGGCGGCGCTGCGGCGGGTGGCGTCGGCCAGGTCGGCCGGGCCGCGCACCCACAGGCAGAACGGCGCCCCGAGGGGGCGCTCGCCCGTGGTGTCGACGTCGAGGTCGGCCAGGGTGGTGGGCCACTCGGCGTCGCCGGGGACGAGGAGGCGGCCACCGGCGGCGCGGACGGCGGCGACGTCGCCGGCGGGGTCGGTCTCGTGCAGCCGGGTCTGCCACCGCTCGGGGCCGCGGCCGGTGACGACCGCCTCCAGCGCGAGCGGGGCCCCGACCTCGGCGACGAGCCGGGCCGCGGCGCCGTCACCGGGTTCGGCCAGGCGGCTCCAGGCAGCGCGGGCGAGGCGGTCGTCGTCCAGGGCGGCGCGCAGGGCCGGGGGCACGGGCCGCTGGGCGGGGACGGGGCGCCGGGTCACGCGCCCACCCCCGTCGCGGCGGCCCCGCGCAGCGCCAGGGCGCGGCCCACGTCGTCGCGGTCGGGGGTCGTGGCGCCGCGCAGGTCCGCGACGGTCCAGGCCAGCCGCAGCACGCGGTCGAGGCCGCGCAGGGTGAGGGCGCCGCGGTCCAGCGCCCGGTCGAGGTCGCGGGTGGTCTGGCCCGGCAGGCGCAGCGGGCCGCGCAGCAGCGGGCCCCTGAGCTCGCCGTTGGTGTCGATCCCGTGCCGCCGTAACCGTTCCCGCTGCACGCCGCGGGCCTGGGCGACCCGGGCGGCGACGACGGCCGTCGACTCCCCGGCCCGGGGTTCGGCGACCTCGGCGCGGGTGACGGCGTGGACCTGCAGCTGCACGTCGACCCGGTCGAGCAGGGGGCCGGACAGCTTGGTGGCGTAGCGGCGGCGGGCCTGCGGGGTGCAGGTGCAGTCGACGCCCTTGCCGACGGCCCGGCCGCACGGGCAGGGGTTGGCGGCCAGCACCAGCTGGAACCGGGCGGGGTAGCGGGCGGTGCCGCGGGCGCGGTGCAGGACCAGCTCGCCGTGCTCGAGGGGCTGGCGCAGGGCGTCCAGGACGCGGGCCTCGAACTCGGGGGCCTCGTCGAGGAACAGCACGCCGCGGTGGGCGCGGGAGACCGCTCCGGGTCGCGGCACGCCGCTGCCCCCGCCGACGAGGGAGGCGACCGAGGCGGTGTGGTGCGGGTCCTCGTACGGCGGCCGGGTGATCAGCGCCGTCCCGGGCCGCCCGCGCAGGGTGCCGGCGACGGAGTGCACGGCCGTCACCTCGAGGGCGGCCTCCTCCTCCAGGTCGGGCAGCAGGCCGGGCAGGCGGGCGGCGAGCATCGTCTTGCCGGCCCCCGGCGGCCCGTTCATGAGCAGGTGGTGGCCGCCGGCGGCGGCGACCTCCAGCGCGGAGCGGGCCTCGGCCTGCCCGACGACGTCGGCGAGGTCGAGGGGGCGCCCGGCGCCGGTGCGCGGGGGTGGGACGAACGCGCGCGGCGGGTCGGGCAGGTCCAGCGGCGGGTCACCGCGGTAGTCGGCGACGAGCTCGGCCAGCCAGCGCACCCCGCGGACGGCGATGCCGGGCACGAGGGCGGCCTCCTCGGCGGTGCTCTCGGGCACCACGACGCTGCGGACCCCGGCCCGGGCGGCGGCCAGCACGGCGGGCAGGACGCCGTCGACGGCGCGGACGCTGCCGTCCAGGCCGAGCTCGCCGAGGTGCGCGGTCTCGGCCGAGGCCTGCGGGGGCAGGACGCCGGCGGCGGTGAGGGTGGCGACGGCCACGCTCAGGTCGAACGCCGAGCCGTTCTTGGGCAGCGTCGCCGGGGACAGGTTGACCGTGATGCGCTGCGAGGGCAGCGGGAAGCCGGAGTTCGCGGTGGCCGCGCGCACGCGGTCCTTGGCCTCGTTGAGCGAGGCGTCGGGCAGCCCGACGAGGACGAAGGCGGGCAGACCGGCGGAGATGTCGGCCTCGACCTCCACGAGGTGCCCGTCGAGGCCGACCAGCCCCACGGCCAGGGACCGGGCCAGCGCCATCAGAGCACCCCGCGCAGGTGCTCGACGCGGGCCGGGCCGCGCTCGGCGGGGACGACGGCGACGACGTCGACGCGGACCCCGGCGGGAGCGACGTCGGGCCGGGTCTTGAGCCACTCGGCGGTGAGGTCGTGCAGCCGGGCCAGCTTGGCGGGCGTGACGGCTTCGGCCGCGGTCCCCGCCCGGGCGCTGCGGCGGGTCTTGACCTCGCAGACGACCAGGACGTCCCCGTCGCGGGCGAGGATGTCGATCTCGCCGTGCCGGCACCGCCAGTTCCGCTCCACGACCGTCATGCCGGCCTCGGTCAGCCACCGCGCGGCCACCCGTTCCCCGTACCGTCCCACCGCGTCCTGCGCACGCACGTGCACCACCTCCGCGCCCAGCCTGCGGCGGGCGCGGCGGCGACCGGGCGCGGCGGGAGGGGCTGTGGACGGCGGGTGGGCTCAGCGGGCCCTGTGGAGACGGCGACGTCGTCGTCGGGCCGTCGTCCACAGCGAGGACGCGCCCCAGCGACCCCCCGGCAGTGGGGCGCGTCCCCGGGGTGCATCGTCGCACGGCCGAGAAGCGTTACGCATCGCGTCATCCAGGGGCTGGATGGGCGGCGCCGTCCTCAGCGCTCGCGGAGCTCGGGGGTGTCCGGCACCTCGATGTCGCGCTTCTGCAGCTCCTCGACGTTGACGTCCTTGAACGTCACGACGCGCACGTCCCGCACGAACCGGGCGGGGCGGTAGACGTCCCACACCCACGCGTCGTGCAGCGTGACCTCGAAGTAGGTCTCGCCGTCCGCCGTCCGCACCTGCAGGTCCACCGAGTTCGCGAGGTAGAAGCGCCGCTCGGTCTCCACCACGTAGGAGAACAGCGACACGACGTCGCGGTACTCGCGGTAGAGCTGCAGCTCCATCTCGGTCTCGTAGTTCTCGAGGTCCTCTGCGCTCACGGGACCATCATGCCCGTCGTGCCACCGAGGTGTCGGAGGTGAGGTCCGCGAGCGCGTCGCCCGGGCCCGGCGCCTCCGCCGGCACCTCCACGGCCCGGGGTGCGGGCAGCGCGACCCCGGGCAGCCGCCAGCTGCGCCGGTGCTGCTCGCAGGGGCCGTGCTCGGCCAGGGCCTGGAGGTGGTCGGGGGCGCTGTAGCCCTTGTTGCCGGCCCACCCGTACCGGGGGAAGTCGGCGTGCCGGGCCGTCATCAGGGCGTCGCGCGTGGTCTTGGCCAGGACGCTGGCCCCGGCGACGGCCGCGCAGGTCACGTCCGCCTTGATGCGCGTGGTCACCGGCGGCGCCGCGCACGGCAGCGCGGGGACGGCGCCGTCGAGCTCGTCCAGCAGCGACGGCTCGCGCGGGTCGCTGAGGTAGTCCTGGTTGCCGTCGAGGACGACCAGGTCCGGGAGGACGGGCAGCTGGGCGAGCGCGCGGCGGCCGGCGAGGCGCATCGCGGCCGTGATGCCGACGGCGTCGATCTCGGCGGGCTCGGCGTGCCCGACGGCCCAGGCGACGGCCCAGCGCCGCACCTTGGGCGCCAGCGCCTCCCGCGCGGCGGGGGTGAGCAGCTTGGAGTCGCGCAGCCCGAGCGGCGCGGTCGGGGTGGACGCGTCGACGACGAGCACGCCGATGCTGACGGGCCCGGCCAGCGACCCGCGGCCGACCTCGTCCGCGCCGGCGACGAGGGTGTGGCCCGCCCGCAGGAACTGCCGCTCCAGGCGCAGCGAGGGCGCCACCGAGGACGAGGGGACCCTGCGGGTGGGGCGGGGGCTCACGAGACCCCCGACGGCCCGCTGACGGAGTCGAAGTCGTCCGGGGTCCCCAGCCACGACCAGTGCGACAGGGGCCAGACGACGGCGTAGGCCCGCCCGACGACGAGGTCGACCGGCACGAAACCGCCGTGCGGCTTGTCGCGGTTGTAGCGGGAGTCGGCGGACTCGGCGCGGTTGTCGCCCATCACCCACAGCATCCCCTCGGGGACGGTGACGTCGAACTGGGTGGCGCTCGGCACCACGCCCTCGGCCAGGTAGGCGGACTCGTCGACCGGTGTGCCGTTCACCGTGAGCAGGCCGTTCGCGTCGCAGCAGACGACGTGGTCGCCGGGCAGGCCGACGACCCGCTTGATGAGGTGGTCGTCGGAGTCCTCCGGCAGCAGGCCCACGAACGTGAGGACGTCGGCGACGACCGTCCCGACCGCACCGCGCTGGGTGGGGACGGTCGGGTCGAGCCAGCCGCCGGGGTCGGAGAAGACGACGACGTCACCGCGGTGCAGGTCGAAGGGGCCCGGCGCGAGCTTGCTGACGATGACCCGGTCGCCGATGTCCAGGGTCTGCTCCATGGACTGCGAGGGGATGAAGAAGGCCTGCAGCAGGAAGGTCTTCACCACGAGGGAGACGACCAGAGCGACCGCGACGACCAGGACGGTCTCGCGGACGGCGGCGAAGAAGCCGCCGGCGGCGGACCGCCTGCGCGGTGCGGGGTCCCCGGGTGCGTCCACGTCCTGCTCCGCCTCGCGCTCGGTGCTCACGACCCGTTCCCCCGTTCGACGGTCCCGACCGCGCCCAGCGGCCAGGTGACGGCCACCACGCGCCCGATCACGTCGTCCACCGACACGGTGCCGCCGCCGGGCGAGCCGAGGTGGGACCGGGAGTCGACGGAGTCGCTGCGGTGGTCGCCCATCAACCACAGTCTCCCCTGCGGCACGGCGATGTCGAACTCGACGTCGCTGGCGGCGTCACCGGGGAACACGTACGGCTCGGCCAGCGGCTCGCCGTTCACGAGGAGCCGGCCCTGCTCGTCGCAGCAGGTGATCCGGTCCCCGGGCAGTCCCACGACGCGCTTGACGTAGTCGGCCTCCCCGGGGCGGAACCCGAGCAACCCGGCTGCGGCGGCCCCGAGCCGGGCCAGGCCCTCCGGCGGCGGCGGGGCGTCGGCGAACGTGCCGGTGCCGTCGAAGACGACGACGTCCCCGCGCCGGACGTCGTCGGCGTCGACCCGCCAGACGAGCACGCGCTCGCCGGGTTCGAGGGTGGGGCGCATGGAGTCGGAGGGGATCGAGAAGGTCTGCACCACGAAGGTGCGCACCAGCAGGACCAGCAGCAGCGCGATGGCCAGGACCAGGACGGCCCGGGCACCGGTCGGGCTGCGCCGGGTGGACGGCCGCGGTGGGGTGGTCGTCACGGAACTCCTGCCTCGCGGGGACTGCTCACCGCGGACCGCGCGGCTGGGTGAGTCTAGTCAGGACCCCGGCGGGCGGGGCGGGACGACACGAGCCGGGCTCCCCGCGGGGGAACCCGGCTCGTGCGCGGTCCGTCGGTCTCAGCCGCGGGCGGTCGTCGTGTCGCGACGCTCCTTGATCTTGGCGGCCTTGCCGCGCAGGTCGCGCAGGTAGTACAGCTTGGCGCGCTTCACGTCACCGCGGGTGACGACCTCGATCTTCTCGATGACCGGGGTGTGCAGCGGGAAGGTGCGCTCCACGCCGACGCCGAAGCTGACCTTGCGGACCGTGAAGGCCTCGCGGATGCCGCCGCCGGTGCGGCGGATGACGACGCCCTGGAAGACCTGGACACGGGAGCGGCTGCCCTCGATGACCTTGACGTGCACCTTGAGGGTGTCGCCGGCGCGGAACTCCGGGATGTCGTTGCGCAGCGATGCTGCGTCGATGCTGTCGAGCACGTTCACGGCTCTGCTCTCTCCTCCTGCAGGACGCCACAGGTCATCGGCGCAGGTGTCGGTCCCGCGACGGTGGCCCGGCGGGGCGGCCCCCTGTGGCGGGCGTGCCCCCCGCGGCCCGGAGGCAGCGGTCACCGGCCGTCACGGCGTGGTGGTTTCAACCGACGAGTCTGCCACAGCAGCGGCCGTGGGCGAGAATCCGTGATCACCGGGGACCCACCCCAGCTCGGCCAGCACGGCCAGGTCGCGCCGGTCGCAGCGCGCCGGGTCCAGCCGCCCGAGCACGTCGGGGCGCCGGGACGCGGTGCGGCGCAACGCCTCGTCGCGGCGCCACCGCTCGACCGCGCCGTGGTTGCCGCCGGCGAGCACGGCCGGCACGTCCAGCCCCCGCCAGCTGGCCGGTTTGGTGTAGGCCGGGTACTCCAGCAGCCCGTCGTGCTCGGGGGCGTGGCTCTCCTCGGTCAGCGACGCCGCGTTGCCGACGACCCCCGGCACCAGCCGCACGACGGCCTCGGTGATCGCCAGGACGGCGACCTCCCCGCCGTTGAGGACGTAGTCGCCCAGGGACACCTCCCGGACCCGGACCCGGGTGCGGTAGTGCTCCACGACGCGCGCGTCGATGCCCTCGTAGCGGCCGCAGGCGAAGACGAGCCACGGCTCGGCGGCCAGCTCCACGGCCGCGCGCTGGCTGAAGACCTCCCCCACCGGGGAGGGGACCACCAGGACGGGCCCGTCCTCGCGCGCGTCCGCCGGCGGATCGGCCAGCAGCGCGTCGAGGGCCTCACCCCACGGCTCGGGCTTCATGAGCAGCCCGGCGCCGCCGCCGTAGGGGGTGTCGTCGACCGTGCGGTGCCGGTCGTGGGTGTGCTCGCGCAGGTCGTGGACCCGCACGTCCAGCAGCCCCTGCGCCTGCGCCTTGCCGATGAGGGACAACCGCAGCGGCGCCAGGTAGTCGGCGAAGATCGTGACGACGTCCAGGCGCACTACTGCTCGTCCCCCGGCAGCTCGACGAACAGCCCACCCGGCGGGTTCAGCACGACCTTGCGCCGGCGCACGTCGACGGTCGGCACGAGGGCGCGGACGAAGGGCACCAGCACCTCGCGGCCGTCGGTGCCGGTCACGACGAGGACGTCCTGCGCCGCACCGGTGAGCAGGTCGGCGACCACGCCCAGCGGCGTCCCCGTGACCGTCACGGCGGCCAGCCCCCGCAGCTGGTGCGGGTACCAGGCGTCGTCGGTCTCGTCGGCCTCCTCGTCGACGTCGACGAGCAGCAGCGTGTCCCGCAGCGCCTCGACGGCCGTCCGGTCGGCGACCTCCGCGAACGTCAGCAGCAGCGTCTGGTTGTGCCAGCGCGCCGAGGCGACGGTCAGCGGGCCGGCCGGCGGCTCGGTGCGCAGGACGGCCCCGGGGGCCAGGCGCTGGTCGGGGTCGTCGGTGCGCAGCTCGACGGTGACCTCACCGCGCACCCCGTGCGGGCGCCCGATGCGGGCGACGACGTACTCCACGAAACGGCTCCAAGGGTGGGAACGGCGGAACGCCGGGGCCGCCGGAGCGACCCCGGCGTCCCGGGAACTGCTGGTCCTCAGCGGCGGTCCACGTCGACGAGGTCGACGCGCACGGACTTGCCGCCGGCGAGCGCACCGATGACGGTGCGCAGCGCCTTGGCCGTGCGACCCGCACGGCCGATGACCCGGCCCAGGTCGTCCGGGTGCACGCGAACTTCGAGCAACGCACCGCGCCGCAACGTCTTCGACGTCACCTGCACGTCGTCGGGGTGACCGACGATGCCGCGCACGAGGTGCTCGAGAGCGTCCGCGAGCACCGGGTCAGGACTCTTCGGCCGGGGTCTCGGCGTCGGCGGCGGGCGCCTCGGCCGGGGTCTCGGCAGCCTTCACGACACCACCGGCGGGAACGCGCGGGGGCTTGGTGTTGGTGGCCGGGACGCGGTAGGTGCCCTCGGCGCCGGGCAGGTTCTTGAACTTCTGCCAGTCGCCGGTCACTTTCAGCAGCGCGGCGACCTGCTCGGTCGGCTGCGCGCCGACGCCGAGCCAGTACTGCGCCCGGTCGGACTTGATCTCGATGGTCGAGGGGTCGGTCATCGGGTTGTAGATCCCGATCTCCTCGATCGCACGCCCGTCGCGCTTGTTGCGGGAGTCGGCGACGACGACGCGGTAGAACGGCGCACGGATCTGGCCCATGCGCTTGAGGCGAATCTTGACAGCCACGGTGTGGGGTGTCTCCCGGTTCTGGAGTGTCGGACGGAGCGTTCCGGTGTGGGGACGCCGGGACGATCAGTCCATGGACACGCGCGCCCCGGGTGAGAGGGTCCCTGGGCGAACGAGTGCCCGTCCATCATGCCAGAGGTCGCCCACCGTCCACGACACGGCCGCGCAGCACCACCCGCGGGGCCCGCAGCACCCGCAGGTCGCGTCGCGGGTCGCCGTCCAGGACCAGCAGGTCGGCGCTCGCGCCCTCGACCAGCCCGGGGTGCCCCAGCCAGCGCCGCGCCGACCACGCCGCGGCGTCGAGGGCGGCGGTGCGGCTCAGCCCGGCGGCGACCAGCTCGAACAGCTCGTCGACGATCAGCCCGTGCGGCAGGACGCTGCCGGCGTCGGTGCCGGCGAACAGCGGGACGCCCGCGTCGTGCAGGGCGGCGACGTTCTCGTACCGCCGGGCGTGCAGCGCCCTCACGTGCGCGGCGTAGGCGGGGAACTTCGGCTCCCCCCGGTCGGCGATGCCGGGGAACGTGGCGATGTTCACCAGCGTGGGGACGACGGCGACCCCGGCGGCGGCCAGCCGCGGCAGCAGCTCCGGCCGCAGCCCCGTGCCGTGCTCGATCCCGTCGACCCCGGCGGCGAGCAGGTCCTCGACGCCGTCCTCGCCGAACTGGTGGACGGTGACGCGCGCGCCGACCTCGTGGGCGGCGGCGACCCCGGCGGCGAGGACGTCCGCGGGCCAGCACGGCGCGAGGTCACCGGTGGTGCGGTCGATCCAGTCCCCGACGAGCTTGACCCAGCCGTCACCGCGCCGGGCCTCGACGCGCACGTGCTCGACGAGGTCCTCGGGTTCGATCTCGTGGGCCAGCCCCCGCAGGTAGCGCCGGGTGCGGGCCAGGTGCCGTCCCGCGCGTACGATCCGCGGCAGGTCCTCGCGCTCGTCGATCCAGCGCGTCTCCGACGCCGACCCCGCGTCGCGCAGCAGCAGCGCCCCGGCCGCGCGGTCGGTGAGCGCCTGAGCCTCGCTGACCTCGTCGGGGACCCGGCCGTCCGGGCCGATCCCCACGTGGCAGTGCGCGTCGACCAGCCCGGGCAGGACCCAGCCGGGGAGGGTGGACCCGACCCGGGCGGGCTTCGAGAAGGTCAGGCGCCCCCCGACGATCCAGGCCTGCCCGGCCACCTCGTCCGGGCCGAGGAGGACCGGGCCGGGCAGGTGGGTCGCGCTCACCGGGTCCTCACTGGCCCAGGTACTTGTCGAACCCCTTCGGCAGGTTCAGATCGGCCGGGTCGAAGCCCTTGGACGGGTCGGGCAGCCCGAAGGCCGACCCCGGCTGGGAGGTGGCCTTCTCGGCGGCCGCGGCCTCCTGCTGGGCGCGCTTGGCGGGGTTGCCGCTCTTGCCCTTCTTGCCCTTGGCCGCCGCGATGCGCGCCTTCTGCTTCTTCGACGCGCCGCCGCCGGCCCCGCCGGGCATGCCCGGGATGCCGGGCAGCCCGCCCCCGCCGAGGCCGTTCTTCAGCGAGCGCATCATCTTCTGCGCCTGCCCGAACCGCTCGAGCATGTCGTTGACCGCGGACACGCTCTGGCCGCAGCCGGCCGCCACGCGCGCGCGCCGCGAACCGTTCATGATCTTCGGCTGCCGGCGCTCCAGCGGCGTCATCGAGCGCACCATCGCCTCGATGCGGTCGAACTCGCGCTCGTCGAAGGCGTCGAGCTGCTGACGCATCTGCGCCATGCCCGGCAGCATCCCGAGCATCTTCTTCAGCGAGCCCATGTTGCGGACCGCCTGCAGCTGCTGCAGGAAGTCGTCGAGGGTGAAGTCCTCGTCGGCGGCGAACTTCGCCGCCATGGCCTGCGCCTGGTCGGCGTCGAACGCCTTCTCGGCCTGCTCGATCAGCGACAGGACGTCGCCCATGTCGAGGATGCGCGAGGCCATCCGGTCGGGGTGGAACGGCTCGAAGTCGTCGAGCTTCTCGCCCGTGGAGGCGAACATGACGGGCTGGCCGGTGACGTGCCGCACCGACAGCGCCGCACCGCCGCGGGCGTCGCCGTCGAGCTTGGTGAGCACCACGCCGTCGAAGCCGACGCCGTCGCGGAACGCCTCGGCCGTGGCGACGGCGTCCTGGCCGATCATGGCGTCCAGGACGAACAGCACCTCGTCGGGCTGGACGGCGGCCCGGATGTCGATGGCCTGCTGCATCATCTCGGCGTCGACGCCGGTGCGGCCGGCGGTGTCGACGACGACGACGTCGTAGTGGTGGTGCCGGGCGTGCTCGATGCCGCGGCGGGCGACCGAGACCGGGTCGCCCACGCCGTTGCCCGGCTCGGGGGCGAAGACGTCGACGCCGGCGCGCTCACCGGTGATCTGCAGCTGGTTGACGGCGTTGGGGCGCTGCAGGTCGCAGGCCACCAGCAGCGGGCGGTTGCCGTTGCCCTTCAGCCAGCGGCCGAGCTTGCCGGCCAGCGTCGTCTTCCCGGCCCCCTGCAGACCCGCGAGCATGATCACGGTCGGGGGGTTCTTGGCGAACCGCAGCCGTCGGGTCTCCCCGCCGAGGATGCCGACGAGCTCCTCGTTGACGATCTTGACGACCTGCTGGGCGGGGTTGAGGTGCCCCACGACCTCGGCGCCGGTGGCCCGCTCGCGGATGCGGGTGGTGAAGTCCCGCACGACGGGCAGCGCGACGTCGGCGTCCAGCAGCGCCCGGCGGATCTCCCGCACGGTCGCGTCGACGTCGGCTTCGGTCAGCCGCCCCTTGCCGCGCAGCGACTTGAACGTGGCGGTGAGGCGGTCGGAGAGCGTGGCGAACACGTCCGACAGCCTAACCGGCGCTACCGGCCCGGGACCTCCGCCGCGTCCGAGAGCGCCTGGATCGCCATCGCGACCCGCGGCGGGCTCAGCCGTTCCCCCGACGGCTCGGCCAGGTAGAGCACGTCGACGGCCTGCGCCGCGTACGTCGCGACGTGCGCGGACCGGATGTCGATGCCCTCCACGGCCAGCGCCCGCCCCAGGGCGTGCAGCAGCCCGGGCCGGTCGGCGCAGCGCACCTCCAGCACGGTCGCGCGCTCGGAGGCGCCGGGCAGGATCACCACCCGGGGGTGCGCGACGAGCGAGCGCGCGCCGCCGCCGGGGCGGCGGGCCTGGGCGTCGCGCGCGCTCAGCCGCTCCAGCAGCGCGACGTCCCCGGCGACGATCCGGTCCAGGCCCTGCCGCAGCAGGACCGCCGACGGCGGTTCGCCGGTGGGCGACTCCACCCACCAGGAGTCCACGGCCACCCCGTCGAGGGTGCGCACCAGCGCCGACCGCACGAGGAACCGGTGCCCGGCCAGCAGCCCGGCGAGGTCGGCGAACAGGCCGGTGCGGTCGGGGGTGACGACGGTGACGACGAAGAACCCGTCGACCTCGCGGACGTCGACGCGGGTGCGCCCGTCGGTGGCGACCGCGGCGGCCAGCGCCTGCTCGGAGGCGTCGAACGGCGCCGGGCCGGGGGCCTGCTCCCCCGCCAGGGACTTGGTGGCGCGGGCGACGAGGTCGTCGACCAGGCGCGCGCGCCACGGCGACCAGGCCGCGGGCCCGGCCGCGCGGGCGTCGGCCTCGGTCAGGGCGCGCAGCTCCTGCAGCGTCTCCAGCCGGCCGCCCGTGGCCTCGACGAGCGCGGCGACGGTCTGCGGGTCGTCGGGGTCGCGGCGGGTGGCGAGGTCGACGAGGGTCAGGTGCTCGGCGACGAGCCGGCCCACGACCTCCACGTCGGCGGCGTCGAGGCCGATCCGCGCGGCCACGGCCCGGGCCAGCGGGGCACCCGTGCGGGCGTGGTCCTGCGCGCCGGGCAGCTTGCCGAGGTCGTGGGTGAGGGCGGCCAGCAGCAGCAGGTCCGGTCGCTCGACCTCGCGCAGGAACGGCTGCGCCGCGACGGCCGTCTCGATGAGGTGCCGGTCCACCGTCCAGCGGTGGACGGCGTTGCGCTGGGGCCGGTTGCGGATGGCGGTCCACTCCGGGACCCACCGCTCGACGAGGCCGACCATGTCCAGGGACTCCCACACCGGCACCTGCGCGGGGCCCGCCGCCAGCAGTTCCAGCAGGGCCTCGCGGGCCGGGACCGGCCACGGGTCCGGCAGCGGCGGGCAGGTGGTGACGAGGTGGTCGAGCGTGACCGGGGACAGCGGCAGCCCGACCCGCACGGCCGTGGCCGCGGCGCGCAGCGGCAGGACGGGGTCGTCGGCGGGGCTGACGCCGGCACCGAGGACGACCTCGCCGTCGTGCTCGACGAGCCCGTGCCCCAGGGACCGCAGCCGCGGCCGCTTGCCCTGGGCGCGCAGGCGGCGGGTCGGGGTGGACTGGCGGGCCCGCCGGGTCGTGAGGTCGACCGCCGCGGAGATCGTGCGGGCGGCCTGGGCCACCGCGGCCAGCATGAGGTCGGCGTCGGCGTACCCGCAGACGACGGCGGTGGCGTCCTGCTCGGGCAGGATCAGCCGGTCCCCCGGCCGCCCGGAGGAGGCCTGCAGGCCGTCGCGGACGTCCAGCAGGACCGTGTGCGCCTCGTCGACGGCGCCGTGCGGGCGGTCGGTCAGCCAGCTCGCCGCGAGCGCGCGCAGGGTGACGGCGTCGCGCAGCCCGCCGCGGGCCTCCTTGAGGTCCGGTTCCAGCAGGTAGGCCAGCTCGCCGAAGCGGGCGGACCGCTCGGCGAGGGCCTCGAGGACCTGCGGCAGTCGGCGGCGGGCCCCGGCCCGCCAGTCGTCGAGCAGGTGCCCGCGGGTGCGGGCGACGAGACCGCCGTCCCCGGCGACGACGCGCAGGTCCAGCAGGCCGGTCGCGGCGGCGAGGTCGGCGGCGGCGACCTCGCGGCACTCCTTGGCGGTGCGCACCGAGTGGTCCAGGCGCAACCCGGTGTCCCACAACGGGTACCAGATGCGGTCGGCGAGCTCGGCGACGTCGTCGCGGCCCAGGGCCCGGCCGTCGTGCAGGAGGACGAGGTCGACGTCGCTGGCCGGTCCGGCGTCGCGGCGGGCCAGCGAGCCCACGCACGCCAGGGCCACGCCGTCGCCGAGCGGGCCCAGCGGCTGGACGGCCCGGTCCCACACGTCGCGCAACCGGGACTCCACGAGCTGGACCAGCTCGGCGCGGCGGTGCGGACCGGGCCTGCCGGCCCGCACCGCCAGCGCGAGTCGCTCGGTGCGCAGGTCGGCGCTCAGGGCCGACCCGCCACGGGAGCGTTCACCACGGGGTTGCTCCGTTCTGCTGCGGGGTCAGAGCGCGTCGGGACCGTGCTCGCCGGTCCGGACCCGGACGACGTCGTCGACCGGCACGGTCCAGACCTTGCCGTCCCCGATCCGCCCGGTCTGGGCGCTCTTGACGACCACCTCGACGACGTCGTGGGCGTCCACGTCGTCGACGAGGACCTCCACGCGCACCTTCGGCACCAGGTCCACGGTGTACTCCGCGCCCCGGTAGACCTCGGTGTGGCCGCGCTGGCGGCCGTAGCCGGAGGCCTCCGAGATGGTGAGCCCCTGGATGCCGTAGGCCTCCAGCGCGGACTTCACGTCGTCGAGCTTGTGCGGCTTGATGATGGCGGTGAGCAGCTTCATGCGGAGACCTCCGAGGAACCGGTGGTGGCGTGGCGGGCGTCGGTCGGGCGGGCGGGCGAGCCGGCGACGCGGCCGCCGCCCCCGGTGAGGGTGCCCCAGTCGTAGCCGGACTCGGCGTGGACGACCTGGTCGATGCCGGCCACCTCGTCCTCCTCGTCGATGCGGAAGCCCATCGTCTTCTGGATGACCGTGCCGATGACCAGGGTCACGACGAAGGAGAAGACCATGACGGCGATCGCCGAGTAGAACTGGATCCAGAGCTGGCCCGCGCCGCCGCCGTAGAAGAGGCCGTCGACGCCGGCGGGGGCGTCGGCGGTGGCGAACAGGCCGATGGCCAGGGTGCCCCAGAGGCCACCGACGAGGTGGACGCCGACCACGTCGAGGGAGTCGTCGTAGCCGAGCTTGTACTTCAGGCCCACGGCCAGGGCGCACAGGACACCGGCGACGAGGCCGACCACGGTGGACGTCACCGGGTTCAGCGCGGAGCAGGCCGGGGTAATGGCGACCAGGCCGGCGACGGCACCGGAGGCGCCGCCCAGGGAGGTGGCGTGACCGTCGCGGACCTTCTCGGTGAGCAGCCAGCCGAGGACGGCGGCGCAGGTGGCGGCGAGGGTGTTGACCCAGGCGACGGCGGCGGTGCCGTTGGCGGCCGTGGCCGACCCGGCGTTGAACCCGAACCAGCCGAACCACAGGATCCCGGCGCCGAGCATGACCAGCGGCAGGTTGTGCGGGCGCATCGGCTCGCGGCCGAACCCGCGGCGCTTGCCCAGGACGAGGGCCAGGGCCAGACCGGCGGCGCCGGCGTTGATGTGGATGGCGGTCCCGCCGGCGAAGTCGATGGCCCCGGCGGAGGCGATCCAGCCGCCGACCTCGGAGACGACGCCGTCGAAGGAGAACACCCAGTGCGCGACGGGGAAGTAGACGAGGGTGGCCCAGACGCCGGCGAACACCATCCAGGCGCCGAACTTGGCGCGGTCGGCGATGGCGCCGGAGATCAGGGCGACGGCGATGATCGCGAAGGCGGACTGGAAGCCGACGAACGCCATGGCGGGCAGGGTGCCGATGAGGTTGTCGGCGCCGAGCAGGCCGGTCAGGCCGAAGAACTCGGACGGGTCGCCGAGCAGCCCGCCGCCGACGTCGTCGCCGAAGGCGATCGAGAAGCCGTACAGGACCCACAGGACCCCGATGAGCGCCATCGCGCCGAAGCTCATCATCATCATGTTCAGGACGCTCTTGGCGCGGACCATGCCGCCGTAGAAGAGCGCGAGTCCGGGGGTCATCAGCAGCACGAGCGAGGCGCTGACGAGCACCCAGGCGGTGTCACCGGTATCCATGGGCAACGGGCCTTCCGCAGGGCCGGGCTGTGCCGGCGGGGAGTCGGGGCGAACGAGGTCAAAGGTGACCGGACCTCGTTACAGCCCCTGTCGCGCCGTGTTTCGCCCGTGTGACGGACCCACCCCCGGTGTGAACTTCAGGTAACGCGCTCAGCTGAGCAGCGCGTCCACGAAGGCCTCCGGCTCGAAGGGCGCGAGGTCGTCGGCGCCCTCCCCCAGGCCCACCAGCTTGACCGGCACCCCCAGCGACCTCTGCACCGCCACGACGATGCCGCCCTTGGCGGTGCCGTCGAGCTTGGTCAGCACGATGCCGGTGACGTCGACGACCTCGGAGAACACCGCGGCCTGCCGCAGGCCGTTCTGCCCGGTCGTGGCGTCCAGGACGAGCAGCACCTCGTCCACCGGGCCGTGCCGCTCCACGACCCGCTTGACCTTGCCGAGCTCGTCCATGAGGCCAACCTTGTTCTGCAGCCGGCCGGCGGTGTCGATGAGGACGACGTCGACCTCGGCCTCGATCCCCTGCTTCACCGCGTCGAAGGCGACGGCCGCCGGGTCGGCCCCGTCGCGGTCGGAGCGGACGGTGGGGACGCCGACGCGGTCGCCCCAGGTGGCCAGCTGCTCGGCGGCGGCGGCGCGGAAGGTGTCGGCCGCCCCGAGGACCACGTCCTTGTCCTGGGCGACGAGCATCCGGGCGATCTTGCCGACCGTGGTCGTCTTGCCGGTGCCGTTGACGCCGACGACCATGACGACCGCCGGGCGCCCGCCCTGGCGCTCGGTGGTCAGCGAGCGGTCCACGTCGGTGCCGATGGCGGCCAGCAGCTCCTCGCGCAGCATGCCCCGCAGGTGCTCGGGGTCGCGGGTGCCGAGGACCTTCACCCGCTCGCGCAGCGCGTCGACGATGCGGGTGGTCGGCTCGAACCCGATGTCGGCCAGCAGGAGGGTCTCCTCGACCTCCTCCCACGTCGCCTCGTCCAGGGTGTCGCGCGACAGCAGCGCCAGCAGGCCCTGCCCGAGCGCGGAGTTGGACCGGGAGAGCCGTTCGCGCAGCCGGACCAGCCGGCCACCGACCGGGGCGGGCCGCTCCACGACGGGACCGTCGGGCAGGCCGACGTCCTCGACGGTGCGGGTGGGGCTGTCGCGCGGGACCTCGGCGTCGTCGCCGACCCCGGGCAGCGGCCCGTCCCCGTCCCGCAGGCCGGCCTGCTGCCCCGGCCGCGGCGGCAGCGACCGGCGCCGACGGCCCGGCCGGACGAGGCCCACGACCGCACCCACCGCCGCGAGGGCGATGACCACGACGAGGCCGATGACGATCTCGAGCGTCTCCACGAGGCCCGATCTTCCCAGACCCCCGGACCGGCGGCGGTCAGCGGGCGCGGGCCGCCCGGTGCTCGTCGCGGCCGGCGCGCGCGGTGCGGCGCTGGGCCTCCAGCCGCTCGGCGAGCTGACGGGCCGCGCGCTCGCGGTGCTCGCGCAGCACCGGCAGCAGCCGCTCAGCGGCGGCGTCGACGCGCGCCATGAACCGGCTGCCCCGGCGGCGCAGGGTCGGGGCGGCGACCGACAGCAGGACGACGAGGGCCAGGCCCACCGTCAGCGCGAACGTCACCAGCAGGGTCGCGACCATCACGGGTTCACCCTCTCCGCCTCCACGGCGCCACTCACCACGGCTCTGAGCGTGGCTCTCACCACGCGTCCACCTTGCCCCGCTGGTCCCGGGCCCACCACCGGGGCCACGCCGTCGTTGCCGGTCCGTGACCGGATGCTCATCGCGGCGTCACCGTCAGGCCGGGCGGGCGTCCCGCAGCCGCTGGCTGACGACCGTGCTGATGCCGTCGCCGCGCATCGTCACCCCGTACAGGGCGTCGGCGATCTGCATCGTCCGCTTCTGGTGGGTGATGATGATCAGCTGGCTGGTGGCGCGCAGCTCCTCGAACAGCGTGATGAGCCGGGACAGGTTGGCGTCGTCGAGCGCGGCCTCCACCTCGTCCATGACGTAGAACGGGCTGGGGCGCGCCCGGAAGATCGAGACGAGCATCGCCACCGCGGCCAGCGAGCGCTCCCCGCCGGACAGCAGCGAGAGCCGCTTGACCTTCTTGCCCGCCGGGCGGGCCTCGACCTCGATGCCCGTGGTGAGCATGTCGGAGGGGTCGGTGAGCACCAGGCGGCCCTCCCCGCCGGGGAACAGCCGCGGGAACACCTCCTCGAACTGCTGGGCAACCTCGGCGAACGCCTCGGAGAAGACCCGCTCGACGCGCTCGTCGACCTCCTTGACGATGTCCAGCAGGTCCCGGCGGGAGTTCTTGAGGTCGTCGGACTGGGTCACGAGGAACTGGTGGCGCTCCTCCATCGCCGCGTACTCCTCCAGCGCCAGCGGGTTGACCTGCCCCAGCTGCGACAGGGCCCGCTCGGCCGCGCGGCGGCGCTTGTCCTGCTCGGCGCGCACGTACGGCCGCGGCTGCGGGGGCGCGTCGGGCTCGGGGTCGCCGGGCGCCGGCGGCGACGGCGGGACGGGCTGGTCGGGGCCGAACTCCGCGACGAGGACGTCGGGGTCGGTGCCCAGCTCCTCCAGGGACCGCTGCCGCAGCTGGTCGATCTTCCACCGCTGCTGGGCGCGGGCGACCTCGTCGGCGTGCCGGGTGTCGCCGAGGCGCTGCTGCTCGTCCTTGAGGGACTCCACCGCGCGGCGGGCGGCGGTGACCTCCTCCTCGAAGCGGGCCCGCGCGACCTCGGCGGCCTCGCGCAGCCGCGCGGCCTGGGCGTTGGAGGTCTCCCAGACCGCGAGCGCCCGCTGCGCCCCGTCGCGGACGGTGGCGGCCACGCGGGACTGCTCGGCGCGCCGGGCGCGGCGGGCGGCGGCGCGCTCGCGGGCGGCGAGCTCCTCGGCGGCCTGCCGCTCCAGGGCGTCGGCGCGCCCGGCCAGGGCCCGCGCGCGCTCCTCGCCGGTGCGCAGCGCCAGGCGCGCCTCGGTCTCGGTGCGGCCGAGGCCGCGGGCGACCTCGGCGAGCCGGTCCCGCTCGTCGGTGGAGACGTCGCCGTCCTGCTCGGGGGCCGCCGAGGCGGCCTCGAACCGCTCGGTGAGCCCGGCCAGCTCGGCGCGGTCGGCCTCCAGCCGGGCGGTGACCTGCTCGCGGGTGGCGCGCAGCCGGTCCGCCTCCGCCGCGGCCGAGCGCACCGCCGAACCGAGCTGGCCGAGCTGCTCGGCGACGGCGTTCATCCGGGCGTCGGAGTCGTGCAACCGGTCCAAGGCCGCCTCGACCTCCTCGGCCGCGCCGGCCCGCCCGGTGCGGGCCTGCTGGAGGGCGAACTGCCCGCGCTGGACGCGGTGCTCGGCGGCGGCCAGCGCGTCGGCGGCCTCGTCGACGGCGGCCTGGACCTGCAGCAGGCTCGGGGTGGACGCCGAGCCCCCGGCGGCGACGTGCGCACCGATGAGGTCCCCGTCGCGGGTGACGGCGACCAGCTCCGGGGAGGACTCGGCGACCGCCCGCGCCGCGGGGAG
Source organism: Kineococcus rugosus (assembly GCF_050871975.1). Taxonomy (NCBI): domain Bacteria; kingdom Bacillati; phylum Actinomycetota; class Actinomycetes; order Kineosporiales; family Kineosporiaceae; genus Kineococcus; species Kineococcus rugosus. The sequence goes on from NZ_JBJLSJ010000005.1 coordinate 48,198, forward strand.
GTCGTCGACGACGACGACGTGCCCGAGCAGCCGCGTCAGCGCCGGGCGCAGGTCGTCGGGGGCGGTGAGCAGGTCCAGGGCCGCGCGGGTCCCGGCCGGGGCGGCGGGGACCGGGGCCGGTCCGGTGGTGGCCACGAGCATCCCGGCCCGGCCGGCGTCGTCGTCCTTGAGGTGCTCGATGGCGCGGGCGGCGTCGGCGGGGGTCGCGACGGCGACGGCGTCGGCGGTGGCGCCGAGCGCGGCCGCGACGGCCTGCTCGTAGCCCGGTTCCACGCTCAGCAGCGCCGCGACCGAGCCCAGGACCCCGCTGAGGGCGGGCCCGGCGGCCAGCAGCGCCCCGGTCCCGTCCTTGCGGGCCAGGCCGATCTCCAGGGCCTCCTTGCGGGCCGACCAGGTGGCCCGGTCGCGCTCGGCGGCCTGCAGGTCGGTGCGGGCGGCCTCCAGGACGGCGTCGGCGGCCTCGAGCGCGGCGGCGGCGGCCTCGTGCGCGGCGTCCAGCCCCTCCTCGCCCTCCTCGACGCCGGCGACCTGGGTCTCCAGCGCGGTGAACTCCGTCTGGGCCCGCTGCCGGCGCGCCTCGGCGTCGGCCAGCGAACCGGAGAGGCGTTCCAGCTCGGCCTCGGCGGCCTCGACGCGGCTGGTGCGGGCCGCGACCTGCCCCCCGAGCCGGGCCAGCCCCTCGCGGCGGTCCGCGGCGGCGCGCAGGGCGGCCGCCACCCGCTGGTCCTCCTCGCGGGCGGCGCGGTCGGCCTCGGCGCGGGCGGCGAGGACCTCCTCGAGGGCGGCGCGGTCGGCCGCGACCCGGGCCGTCAGCCCGGCCTCCTCGGCCCGCACCCGCTGGGCCTGCGCCAGGAGCTCGTCGGGGTCGCGCCGCCCGGTCTGCTCCTCCGGTTCGGCGGCCAGCAGGCGCAGCCGCTCGGCGGCCAGCGCCTGCACGCCGCGCAGCCGCTCGGCCAGGGCCTGCAGCCGGTGGTGGGTCTCCACGGCCCGGGCCAGGTCGGGGGCGGCGGCCGCGGCGGCGGCGCCGGCGGCCTCCAGTCGCGCCGCGGCCTCGGCCAGGTCGGCCTCGACCTGGCCCTGGCGGGCCTTGAGCGCGGCCTCGTCGGCCTCGTCGCGCTGCAGCGAGCTGCTGGCCTGCACGAGCTCGTCGGCCAGCAGCCGCAGCCGGGCGTCGCGCAGGTCGGCCTGCACGACCTGCGCGCGCCGGGCCGCCTCGGCCTGGCGCCCCAGCGGCTTGAGCTGGCGCCGGATCTCGGTGACGAGGTCGGCGACGCGGGTGAGGTTGGCCTCCATCGCGTCGAGCTTGCGCAGCGCCTTCTCCTTGCGGCGCCGGTGCTTCAGGACCCCGGCGGCCTCCTCGACGAACGCGCGGCGCTCCTCGGGGGAGGCGTGCAGCACGGCGTCGATCTGGCCCTGGCCGACGATGACGTGCATCTCCCGGCCGATGCCGGAGTCGGACAGCAGCTCCTGGACGTCCAGCAGGCGGCACGTCTGGCCGTTGATGGCGTACTCCGACCCGCCCGTGCGGAACATCGTCCGGGTGATCGTCACCTCGGCGAACTCGATGGGCAGCGCCCCGTCGGTGTTGTCGATCGTCAGCGACACCTCGGCGCGGCCGAGGGCGGAGCGCCCCTGCGGGCCGGTCGTGCCCGCGAAGATGACGTCCTCCATCTTGCCGCCGCGCAGGCTCTTGGCGCTGCTCTCCCCCATGACCCAGGTCAGGGCGTCCAGGACGTTCGACTTCCCGGAGCCGTTGGGGCCGACCACGCACGTGATCCCCGGTTCCAGCCGCAGCGTCGTCGCCGAGGCGAACGACTTGAACCCCTTGAGGGTGAGGGTCTTCAGGTGCACGAGGTGGGAGCCTAACGAGCGGGGGGCCGTGATCCGGTGAGGCGAGCCGCGGCACCCGGTGGCGGGTCACGGCGGGGTCATCACGACCTGGAATGACGGGAACCACGACACGCAAAGCGCTCGGTGGGTGACCGCCCGGGGTTGTACAACGGTGGAACCGCCCCCGTCCCGGAAGGACCCCCGTGCCGACCCGCCCCGCCGGTCGTACCCGCCCCACCCGCCCCACCCGCCCGGACTCCCCGCGCTCGCGCGCCTTCCCGCGACCGCGACGGGCCCCCGGCACCTTCGTCGCGACCGTCCCCGGGCAGGACGTCCCGCTGCGGCTCCTGGTGACCCTGGCGCTGCTGTGCGCCATCGGGCCGTTCGCCATCGACATGTACCTGCCGACGTTCCCCGACCTCGCCGCGGACCTGTCCACCAGCGCGGCGCGCGTGCAGCTGACGCTCACCACGTTCATGCTCGGGATGGCGGCCGGTCAGCTGGTCTTGGGCCCGCTGTCGGACCGCCTCGGCCGCCGCCGGCTGCTGCTGGCCGGCACCCTCGTGACGTTCCTGGCCGGTGTCGTCTGCGCCCTGACGCCCTCCCTGGCCGTCCTCGTCGTCGCCCGCCTCGTGCAGGGCGTCGCCGGTGCGGCCGGCGTCGTCATCGGCCGCGCCGTCGTCGCCGACCTCGCCACCGGCCGCGCCGCGGCCCGCGCCTTCTCCACCCTGGGCGTCATCGGCGGGGTCGCCCCCGTGGTCGCGCCGCTGCTCGGCGGCCTCGTCGCCGGCCACGGCGGCTGGCGCGGCATCTTCGCCGTCACCGCCCTCGCCGCCGCCGTGATGGTCGTCGCGGCCTGGTTCGTCGTCCCCGAGACGCTGCCGCGCGAGCGGCGGCACGCCGGCGGCGTCGGCGACGTCGTCCGCACCGCCCGGGCCGTGCTGTCCCGCCGCGGGTACGTCGGGTACGTCGGGTCCCTCGTGCTGGTCTTCGGGACGGTCTTCTCCTACGTCTCGGCCTCGCCGTTCGTGCTGCAGAACGTCGTCGGCCTGTCCGCCGGGACGTTCTCGCTGGTGTTCGCGGTGAACGCGCTCGGCATCGCCGCCGGCGGGGCGGTCTCCACCCGCGCGCTGCGCCGGTTCGACCCCGCCCAGGTCCTCACCGCGGGGGTCCTCCTCCAGCTGACCTGCGCCGTCGGGCTGTTCGTCACCGTGCTGGCGCTGGACGCCTGGACGCCCGCCGTCCTGGTGCTGCTGTGGTTCACCGTCTTCAGCTGCGGCCTGATCTTCGGCAACGCGACGGCGCTGGCGGCCGACCAGGTGCGCTTCGCCTCCGGCACCGGGTCGGCGCTGCAGGGGGCGCTGCAGTTCACCGTCGGTGCGCTGGTCTCCCCGCTGGTCGGCCTGGCCGGGGAGCACTCGGCGGTGCCGATGGTCTCGATGATGCTGCTGTGCACGGGGCTGGCGGCGGTGTCCCTGTTCCTCGTGGCGCGCCCGGCCACCCGCGCCCGGAGGGCGGACCGGCTCAGCCCGTCGTGAAGCCGTCGGCGCCCTCGGCCGGCCCCCAGTGGTCGCCGACCCGGGTGACCCGCCCGGGGCGGCCGTGCTCGGAGGGGTCGGCGCGCAGGCGCGCCAGCAGCGACCGCAGCGCCCGGCGCTCGCCCTCGGCGACGACCTCGACGTGCCCGTCGGGGGTGTTGACCGCGCTGCCGGTCAGGTCGAGGTCGCGGGCCTGCGCGGCGACCCAGGCGCGGAAGCCGACGCCGGTGACGCGGCCGGTGACGAGGGCGGTGAGGCGTTCCACGGGGTGCTCCAGGGGTGCGGCGGGTTCGGCGACGATCCTGGACGACGATCCTGCCGGGGCCGGGCCCGCGCGGCTCGCGCGCCCCCTCCCTCAGGCGTAGACCGGGCCGCCGCTGATCCCGAAGAACTCCTCCAGCGTGCTGACGCCGCGGTCGGCCATGCGCCCCAGCAGGTCGGTCCCCACCCAGCGCCAGTGCCACGGCTCGGGGTCGTAGCCGGTGATCCCCGTCTTCCCCTCGGGGTAGCGCAGCAGGAAGCCGTACCGCCCCGCGTGCGCCTGCAGCCAGGCCGCCTCGGGGGTCTGCCCGAAGCAGTTCTCCAGCTGGCACCCGGGCCGGGAGCTGCCGCCGAAGTCGACGGCCAGCCCCGTCTGGTGCTCGCTGTGCCCGGGGCGGGCCGAGACGCTCTCGGCGCTCTCGAGGCCGTCGCGGCGCACGGCGGCGTCGTGGACGGCCCGCTGCCGCGCGTGGGAGCGGTACCCGCTGGTGATGCTCAGCGACACCCCGTCGCGGTCGGCGGCCTCCAGCAGCGCCCGCAGGTCGGGCGCGACGAGCGCCGCGACCTCCTTGCCGCCGACGACCGCCAGGGCCGGGGCGTACTCCACGGGGTCCAGCGGGTGCTGCTTGTTGACGACGACCCACGGGCTCGCGGCGTCCGTGGTGGAGGGGTCGGGCGCGGCCGCCGGGGCCGGGGCCGGGGCGGGCTCGGCCGCGGCGACGGCCACCGGGTCCTGGGCGGCGGGGTCGGCCGCTCCCGCGCCGGGGTCGGCCGGCCCCGGCCGGGTGAGCAGGACCCCGCCCCCGGCGGTGGCCGCGACGACCCCGGCGAGCAGCGCGCGGCGGGCGAGGACGGCCTCGCGGGTGAACCGGCGGCGCCCGTCGGGCAGCACCTGCGGCGCGAAGGGCGAGCGCCGCGGTCGCGCTCCGGTCCCGGGCCCGGCTGGTGTCATGCGGCGATGCTCCCAGCGCGGCGCGCGCAGGTCACGCGCCGCGCCGGGGCGGCCGGCGGGTCAGGAGACCCCGAGGACCTGCTTGAGGGGGTCGATCGCGAAGTACACGACGAACAGCGCGGCGACGACCCACATCACCGGGTGCACCGCCCGGACCTTGCCGCGGGCGACCTTCAGCAGCACGAAGGTGACGAACCCGGCGCCGATCCCGGCGCTGATCGAGTACGTGAACGGCATGAGCACGATCGTCAGGAACGCCGGGACCGCGATCTCCAGGTCGGCCCAGTCGATGCCCTTGACCTGGGTCATCATGAGGAACCCGACGACGACGAGGGCGGGGGTCGCGGCCTCGTAGGGGACGATCGCGACGACGGGGGCCAGGAAGGTCGTCAGCAGGAACGCGGTCCCGGTCACGACGCTGGCCAGGCCGGTGCGGGCACCCTCGCCCACGCCGGTGGCCGACTCGATGAAGCTGGTGTTGCTGGAGACCCCGCCCGCGCCGCCGGCGGCGGCGGCCAGGGAGTCCACGACGAGGATGCGGCGCATGCGCGGCGGGTTGCCGTCGGCGTCCAGCAGGTCGCCCTCGGCGCCGATGGCCACGACGGTGCCCATGGTGTCGAAGAAGTCGGCCAGCAGCAGCGTGAAGACGAGCAGGACGACGGTGACCCAGCCGATGCGCTCGAAGGAGCCCAGCAGCGAGAAGTGCCCGAGCGTGGCGAAGTCCGGCGTGGAGATCCAGTCCCCGGGCAGGGCGGGCACGTTCAGCCCCCAGGCCCGGGGGTCGGCCACCGACCCGTCGGCGCCGGTGCGCGGGCCGAGGTCGGCGACCGCCTCGACGACGACGGCCAGCACGGTGGCGGCGACGATGCCGCCGAGGATGGCGCCGCGGACGCCGCGGGCCATCAGGACCAGCATGAGGACGAGGCCGACGACGAAGACCAGCGTGGGCCAGCCGGCGAGGAACCCGCCGATGCCCAGTTCCAGGGGCGTCCCGCTGCCGGCGCGGACGAAGCCGGCGTCGACGAGCCCGACGATGGTGATGAACAGCCCGATGCCGACGCTGATGGCGATCTTCAGCGGGGCGGGCACGGCGCGGAACACGGCCTCGCGCAGGCCGGTGAGGACCAGCACGAGGATGATCAGGCCCTCGAGGACGACCAGGCCCATCGCGTCGGGCCACGTCATGCCGGGCAGGCTCGCCACGCCGAAGGCGAGGAAGGCGTTGAGGCCCAGGCCGGTCGCCAGGGCCAGCGGGTAGTTCGCCACGAAACCCATGAGCAGGGTGACGATCCCGGCGACCAGGGCGGTGCCGGCGGCGACGGCGGCCAGGTTCGGGCTGGTGCCGCCCCCGAGGTAGTGCCCGGTGCTGTCGGGCTGCGTGCCGATGATCAGCGGGTTGAGCACGACGATGTAGGCCATCGTGAAGAAGGTGGCGAGGCCGCCGCGCACCTCCCGGCCGACGGTGGACCCGCGGGCGCTGATCTCGAACCAGCGGTCGATCGCGGACGGGGAGGCGGTGACGGCCATCGGAACCTTCGGGGTCGGTCGAGCGTTCGGACCGGCCACGCCCTCGGAGCCGAGCGGCATCCTGCCAGAGAACGGGGGTGCGACCGACCCTCAGTGCACGGGCGCGACGGGCGAGATGACGATCTCCCGGGGCGGCACGTGGACCCCCACCCACGTCGAGGACAGCGCCTCGTGCAGGACGGCCCCGGCCGCGCCCAGCGCGGCGGCCCGCTCCCCCACCTCCTCCAGGCGCACCTCGACGGGGTGCACCTCGCGGGTCATGGCGACCCCCAGCGCCGCGCGCACGGCGGCCAGGACCCGGTCCCCGGCCAGCCGCAGGCCGCTGCCGCCCAGGACGACCTCGCTGACGTCGACGACGTTGACGACCCCGAGGACGACCCGCGCGATCGCCCGGGCGGCCGCGTCCAGCTCGGCGGCGGCGTTCGCGTCCCCGGCGGCGGCGAGCAGGTTGAGCCGGTCGTGGTCGTCCAGGGCGGTGCGCGGGGACAGCCGCAGACCGGCGGCGCGGGCGGCCCGCTCCCCCACCCGTCCGGCGTAGCGGGCCACGACGGCGGCGGGGGCGGCGACGGCCTCCAGGCAGCCGGTGGCCCCGCAGGTGCAGCGCGGGCCGGCGGGGTCGGCGACGACGTGCCCGACCTCCCCGGCGTTGCCGGACTCCCCGCGCAGCACCTCGTCGCGCACGACGACGCCGCCGCCGACGCCGGCGCCGACGTGCAGGTGCAGGAAGCTGCGACCGACGCGGGGCGAGCGCCACAGGTCGCCCACGGCCGCGGCCGTCGCGTCGTTCTCCACCAGGACCGGCAGGCCGGTGGAGGTGGTGAGCAGGTCGGCGATGGCGACCCCGCGCCAGCCGGGCAGGTTGATCGCCGAGGTGCGCACCGGCCCGGCGAAGTCGAGGGGGCCGGGGACGGCGACGCCCACCCCGAGGACGGCCTCGGGGTGGGCGCTGCCGTCGACCAGCCCGCGCACGGCGCCGGTGGCGTGCTCCACGGCGGTCCGCACCGACGGCGCCGGGTCGGGCAGCCGCCGGCGGACGGCGTCCAGGACGGTGCCGTCGAGGTCGAGCAGGACGGCGTCGACGTGCTCGCGCTCGAACTGCAGCCCCACCGCCAGGGCCGCACCGGGGCGCACCGCGAGGGCGGTGCGGGGTTTGCCGCCGCCGCGGGGCCCGCCCCGGGCGCGGGTCTCGCCCTCCTGGACGAGCCCGCGGTCCAGGAGCCGCCGGACGATGTTGGACACCGTCTGGACGCTGAGCCCGCTGGCGAGGGCCAGGTCGGTGCGGGACGTCCCCGGGTGGCGGCGGATGCCGTCGAGCACCACGGCCTGGTTGTAGTCCCCCACCCACGGCAGGTTCGTGCCTCGTCGCACCCGCGCCTCCTCGCGCTCAGCCCCGGACGGGCGCTGTGGGATCGTTCTCAGAATGATGCGACGCATCCGTTGACACAGTCAATCCAGTGGATTTACGTTCCTCGCAACGGCCTGACGGGCCGGCGCAGCGCGGGCCCGTCGAGCCCTGGAGATCGGACACCGCCACGAGGGAGTGGGTTGTGCGTCGTCGTAACTTCCTGACCATCGCCGGCCTCGGCGCCGGAACAGTGCTCGGAACCGCCGCCTGCGGGGGCAGCTCCGAAGGCGGCGGGGACTCCGCCGGCGGGGCGATCAAGGTCGCCTACCAGCAGTGGGGTTCGGGGACGGTGATGAAGGACTACCTCACCAACGTCAAGTCGGCCTACGAGTCGGCCAACTCGGGCAAGACCATGGAACTCGTCCCGATCGTCGCCGCCGAGAACGACTACTACACCAAGCTCCAGCTGATGATGCGCTCCCCGCGCACCTCGCCGGACGTCGTGTACGAGGACACGTTCCTCATCAACTCCGACATCACCGCCGGGTACCTGCAGCCGCTGGACTCCTGGCTGGGGAAGTGGGAGGAGTGGAACCAGTTCCAGGACGTCGCCAAGGGCGCCGCGAAGGCCGCCGACGGCAAGACCTACGGCATCCCGGACGGCACCGACACCCGCGCGCTCTGGTACAACCGGGACCTCTTCGCCCAGGCCGGCCTGCCGACCGAGTGGACCCCCACCAGCTGGGACGACATCCTCGCCGCCGCCCGCGAGATCAAGGGCAAGCTGCCGGACGTCACCCCGCTGAACGTGTACGCGGGCAAGGCCGCCGGCGAGGCCGCCTCCATGCAGGGTTTCGAGATGCTGTTCTACGGCACCGGGACCACCCTGTACGACGTAGACCAGGACAAGTGGAACGTCGGCAGCCCCGAGTTCCGGGACTCCCTGCAGTTCATCAAGACGATCTTCGACGAGAAGCTCGCCCCGGACCCCTCGATCGCCCTGGACGCCCAGGTCGGCAACCGCATGCAGGAGGAGTTCCTGCCCGGCGGCAAGCTCGCGATGAACCTCGACGGGTCCTGGGTCTCCAGCACCTGGCTGGAGACCGGCGGGGCGCCGTGGCCGGAGTGGAACGAGGTCATGGGCCAGGCCCCCATGCCGACGAAGGACGGCTCCGGCGAGGGCAGGATCTCGATGTCCGGCGGCTGGACGTGGGCCATGACGAAGAACGCCTCGAACGCCGACGACGCCTGGAACGTCATGTCCACCCTGACGTCCTTCGAGAACAACCTGCGCTACAACATCAACGCCGCCGCCGTGGCCGTCCGCAAGGACGTCGCCGAGGACCCCGAGTACACCGGGTCCAACCCGACCCTGGAGTTCTTCTCCAGCCTCGTCCCGGTGACCCAGTACCGGCCGCAGAACACCGAGTACCCACGCGTCTCCAACGAGATCCAGGTCGCCATGGAGGCCGTCGTCACCGGCCAGGCCACCCCGTCCGAAGCCGCCGACGCCTACGACGAGGCCGTGAAGGGCATCGTCGGCGAGGACAAGACCGCGACGTTCTGAGTCGCAGAGGGAAGGAGCACCCGTGGCCACGCTGACCCGCCCCGGCCCGCCCACCAGACCGGAACTGCGCCGCCGCACGCACCCGGTCAAGGTCGACATCGCCCGGGCCCTGCCCCTCACCCCGGCGGTGCTGCTGCTGCTGGTGTTCCTGGCCGGCCCGATCCTGTGGTGCATCTACGCCGCGTTCACCAACACGGCGCTCACCGGCGCGGGATCGGGCAACACCCAGTTCGTCGGCCTGGACAACTTCCGGGCCGCCTTCAGCAGCGACACCTTCCGCAACTCCGTCGTCCTCACCCTGGTCTTCACCGTCCTGTCCGCCGTCGTCGGGCAGAACCTCCTGGGGCTGGCGCTGGCGCTGCTGCAGAAGCGCGCGGCGAAGGTCGTGCGCACCCTCGTCGGCATCACCGTCATCGGGGCCTGGGTCATCCCCGAGGTCGTCGCCGGCTACCTCTGGTACGCGTTCCTGGCCCAGGACGGCACGCTCAACGAGATCATCGGCGTCCTGGGCCTGGGCCAGAACTGGCTGTACACCCTGCCCATCATCGCGGTGTCCCTGGCCAACGTGTGGCGCGGCACGGCCTTCTCGATGCTCGTCTACAACGCGGCCCTGTCCGAGATCCCCGCCGAGATCGAGGAGGCCGCCGAGATGGACGGCGCCACCGGCTGGAAGCGGCTGCGGTTCGTCACCGTCCCGATGATCAAGCGCACCGTGACGACGAACCTCATGCTCATCACCCTGCAGACGCTGTCGGTGTTCGGCCTCATCTACACCATGACCCGCGGCGGTCCGGGCACCAAGAGCCAGACCCTGCCGCTCTACATGTACGAGCAGGCGTTCTCCTTCAGCCAGATCGGCTACGGCACCGCCATCGCCCTCGTCCTGCTCGCGGTCGGCGGCGTGTTCTCCATCGTCTACATGCGACTGCTGCGGGAGGACTGACCCATGAGCACCCAGACCCCCGTCCCCGCGCTCACCACGTCCGGGCCGTCGGCCGGCGCGCAGAAGCCGGTCGGCCCCCGCACCCGGGTCAGCGGCGTCGTCGTCAACGTCGTCACCGCCGCCCTCGGGGTCCTGTTCCTGATCCCGCTGCTGTGGGTGCTCTTCGCGGCCTTCAACGCCGAGGCGGGCCTGAAGCTGGAACTGCCCGGGTCGAACCTCAGCCTCGACAACTTCCGGGCCGTCCTGACCCCGGAGACGACCTACCGGCCCATGTGGAACGGGCTCGTACTGTGCGTCGGCTCCACCGCCCTGGCGATCGCCGTCGCGACCCTGGCCGCCTACCCGCTGTCCCGCTTCGAAACGCGGTACAAGCGGCCGTTCCTGCTGACGATCCTCTTCTCCACCGGCCTGCCCATCACCGCCATCATGGTCCCGGTGTACGGGCTGTTCGTGCAGCTCAACCTCGTCGACACCCTCGGCGGCACCATCGCGTTCATGGCCACCACCGCCCTGCCCATGTCGATCTTCCTCATGAAGAACTTCATGGACGGCGTCCCCCTCACCCTGGAGGAGGCGGCCTGGACCGACGGGGCCAGCTCCATGCAGACGCTGCGCCACATCGTCCTGCCCCTCATGTGGCCCGGGATGTCGGTGGTGACGATCTTCACCTTCATCGGGATGTGGGGGAACTTCTTCATCCCGTTCGTCCTGCTGCTGTCCCCCGACCGGCTGCCCGCCTCGGTGAGCATCTTCACCTTCTTCGGCCAGTACGGGTCGGTGCAGTGGGGCCAGCTGGCGGCCTACTCGATCCTCTACACGCTGCCGGTCGTCGTGCTGTACGTGCTGCTGTCGCGCCGCCTGGGCGGTGCCTTCAACTTCGGCGGCGCGCTCAAGGGCTGAGCCGGCCGGCCGGCGCCCCGGCCGGGGCACTGGTCACCAGTGCGCCGAGCGCGGCACCGGCTGGCACGTCGGGCAGGAGAACGAGGAGCGGTTCATGAAGGCGTCCCGGCGCACCAGCGCGCCGCACCGCGGGCAGGGACGACCGACCTGCCCGTAGACGGCCAGCGACCGGTCGAAGTACCCCGACGCCCCGTTCACGTTGACGTACAGCGCGTCGAAGCTCGTCCCGCCCGCGGCCAGCGCGGCCGTCATGACCTCGCGCAGACCGGTGAGCAGGTCAGCGGCCTGGGCCCGCGTCGTGCTGCGGGTGGGGCGGGCGTAGTGCAGCCGCGCCCGCCACAGCGCCTCGTCGGCGTAGATGTTGCCGACCCCGGACACGAGCGTCTGGTCCAGCAGCGCCCGCTTCAGGCCCGTCGTCCGCTCCCGCAGGCGCTTCGCGAAGAGGGCGTCGTCGAAGGCGGGGTCGAGCGGGTCCCGGGCGATGTGCGCGACCGGCGCCGGGAGCATCCGGGACCAGGGCGCGTCGGGGGACTCCCCCGCACCCCCGAGCCCGCCGTCACCGGTCCCGACCAGCGGCACGACGGCGATCCCGCCGAAGGTGCGCTGGTCCACGAACCGCAGGTCCTCGCGGTCGTCGTCGAACGTCCACACCGCCCGCAGGTGCTTCTCCGGCGGCGCGTCGGCGGCCTCCACGAGCAGTTGCCCGCTCATCCCGAGGTGGACGACCATCGCGTCCGCGGCGTCCCCGCCGGAGGCGGCCAGCGGCATCCACAGGTACTTCCCGCGCCGCACGGCGTCGGCGACGACCAGCCCGCGCGTGCGCGCGACCGCGTCGGCCGGGCCCTCGACGTGCCGGCGGGTCACCCGCGGGTGCAGGAACTCGGCGGACGCGACGGTCCGCCCCACCACCCAGCGGGCGACGCCGCGGCGGACGACCTCGACCTCGGGGAGCTCGGGCACGTCAGGACGACGCGCGCACGGCGGCGGCCGCCGTGGCCGCCCGCAGCGCCTCGACGGCGGCCGCCGCGGCCTTCTGCTCGGCTTCCTTCTTGCTGCGGCCCTCGCCGTGGCCGATCGCGGTGCCCCCCACGACGGCGTCGGCGGTGAAGCTCTTGGCGTGGTCCGGCCCGGACTCGGTGATCGCGTACGAGGGGACGCCGAGGTTCTCCGCGGCCGTCAGCTCCTGCAGCGCGGTCTTCCAGTCGGTCCCGGCGCCCAGGCGCTCGGAGGAGTCCATCAGCGGCGCCGTCAGGCGCAGCACGAACTCCCGGGCGCCCTCGACGCCGACGGACAGGTACGCCGCCCCGATGACGGCCTCCATCGTGTCGGCCAGGATCGAGTTCTTGTCCCGGCCGCCGGTGCCCAGCTCGCCCTTGCCCAGGCGCACGTGCGCGCCCAGGTCGAGGCCGCGGGCGATGTCCGCCAGCGCGCGGGAGTTCACGACAGCGGCCCGCAGCTTGGCGAGCCGGCCCTCGGAAACGTCCGCGAACCGCGCGTACAGCTCGTGCGTCACGACCAGGCCGAGCACCGAGTCCCCCAGGAACTCGAGCCGTTCGTTGGTCGGCAGCCCGCCGTGCTCGTAGGCGTAGGACCGGTGGGTCAGGGCGAGCAGCAGCAGCTCCGCCTCGATCTCCACCCCCAGAGCAGCAGTCAGCCGGGCGACGTCTCGGACGTCGCCCGGCGTGACGGCGGGGGCCTGCTGAGCGGTCAGCTCAGAGGTCCTTGACCTTGCGGCCCTTGTACTCGAGGTACAGCGGGGTGCCGGCGGAGTCGGTGACGACGCGGGCGGTGTGGGGGCGCGAGTACGCGACCTGGCCACGGACGGTGTCGCGCACCAGCGTCTCCTCGGACGCCTTCCACTGCGAACGGCGGGCGCGGGTGTTGCTGCGGGACATCTTCCGCTTCGGGACGGCCACGATCAGCTCTTCTCTCTGGTTCCGGACGGGGAGTCGTCACTGCTGGGGAGCAGGGACTGCAAGGCGGCCCACCGGGGGTCCGCCGGTTCTGCGGAGACGGGGGCCGGTTCGGACACCCCGATCTCGTAGTCCTGCTGGCAGGGGCCGTCGCACTCGGGCTGGAACGGCAGGTCCAGCACGATCGCGTCCCGCACGGCGGGTTCGAGGTCGACGAGCTCGCCGGGGGCGACCTCACGGATCTCGTCCTCGTCGTCGGCCACCTCGACCGGCGTCTTGCCGGGGTAGGCGAACAGCTCCTGCAGGGTGACCTCGACCGGCGCGGTGACCTCGGTGAGGCACCGGACGCACTCGCCCACGGCCGTCCCGGAGACCGTGCCGGAGACCAGCACGCCCTCCATGACCGCTTCCATCCGCAGGTCGAGCTGGAGGTCGCTGCCCTCCGGGACGCCGATGACGGCGATCCCGAGGTCGGCGGGGGCGGGCACGGTGCGCTGCAGGGTGCGCATCGTCCCCGGCCGGCGGCCCAGGTCGTGCGTGGACAGCACGAGCGGCGCGTTCGGGTCCAGGTGACCCTCCGGCAGCTGCCTCTTGCTCACGTCCACACCTCGTCCTTCGACCGTTCCGGCACACCACACGGCCCCGCCGCTGGTGGGAGTCCCACGCGCGCCGAGGCCGCCCCCAAGGGTAACCGAGGGTGCGGCCCGCGACCCAATCGGCGGGCCGGGCGGAGCGTCAGGACCCGTCGGCGGGCACCGCGGAGGCGGCCGTCGCCCCGGCCGGGGCCTGCTCGGCGACCTGGGCCCGGGGCTGCGGCGCCTCCTCGGGCTCGGCGTCGGCGTCGGCGTCGCGCACCTTCAGCCGGTCCCGGCCGCGCGCGGCCTGCTGCTTGAGGCGGTCCAGCTCGTCCTCGAAGTCCGACAGCTTGCGGTCCACCCAGGCGTCGGCGTCCAGCCGCAGCCGCTTGGCCTCCTCCCGCGCCGTCTGCACGATGTGGTCGGCCCGCTCGCGGGAGGCGCGGGTGACGGCCTGGGCGTCGATGAGCTCCTCGGCCCTCTCGCGCGCCCTGGCCACCACCTCGTCGGCGTCGGCGCGGGCGGCCTCGAGGACCTCGTCGCGCTGGGCGAGGACGTCACCGGCCTGCTGGACCTCGGCGGGCAGCAGCCGCCGGACGTCCCCGACGAGCGCGAGCAGCTGCTCGCGGTCGACCACCACCGACGACGACAGGGGCACGCCCCGCGCCCCCGACACGAGCGCGGCGAGCTCGCCGAGCTTCTCGTGCACCTCCACAGCAACAGCCTCTCGTCGATCCGTCAGTCCGAGCCGGACGCATTCTCCCCCAGCCGCGCGGCCAGGGCCGCACGCACCGCCGCGGGCACCAGCCCCGAGACGTCCCCGCCGTGGCGGGCGACCTCCTTGACCAGCGAGGAGGACACGTGCCCGAACCGCGGGTCGCCGACCAGGAACACCGTCTCCACCTCGCCCAGGTGCCGGTTCATCAGCGCCATCGGCAGCTCGTAGGCGTAGTCCGTCCCGCCGCGCAGGCCCTTGACCACGACCCGCGCCCCCAGCCGCCGGCACTGGTCCACCAGGAGGCCGTCGCCGAACTCGTGCACGACGACCCGCTCGGCGCGCCGGTCGCCGGAGGCCGCGAGCGCCTCCTGGACCAGCTCCACGCGCTCGGCGCCGGTGAACAGGCCCCGCTTGGCGGGGTTGACCGCCACGGCGGCGTGCACGACGTCGAACACCCCCGCCGCCCGCAACAGGACGTCGAGGTGACCCAGCGTCAGGGGGTCGAAGCTGCCCGGGCACACGCACGCCGTCTCCGTCACGCCGGTGACCCTAGACGGCGGTGGTCCCCGGCCCGGGCGGGGCGCAGGTCGCCACCCACACCGTCGTCTCCCCGTAGCGCCGCTCCCGCACGTCCGTCACCGGCTCGGGCCAGGCCGGCGGCGCGGTGCGCGAGGACCGCTCGACGACGACGACGGCGCCCGGCGCCAGCAGCGGGGCGAGCGCGGCCAGGACCGCGGTGACCTCCTCGGAGGCCACCGCGTACGGCGGGTCGACGAGCACGAGGTCCCAGCCGCCGTCCACCGCGGCGGCGGGCGAGGCGAGGAACCGCTCGACGCGGTCGGCCACGACCCGCACCCCCGGCAGCCCGACCGCGCCCGCGTTGGCCCGCGCGGTCGCGGCCGCCGCCCGCGCCGCCTCGACGAGGACCACCTGCGCGGCGCCGCGGCTGGCCGCCTCCAGCCCCAGCGCCCCCGACCCGGCGTACAGGTCCAGGACGCGGGCGCCCGCGACCGCGCCGGCGGCCTCCAGCGCGGAGAACAGCGCCTCGCGCACCCGGTCGCTGGTGGGTCGGGTGGTCTCCCCCGGCGGCACCTTCAGCCGCCGGCCACCGGCCGCGCCGGCCACGATCCTCGTCACGTCCAACCCCTCGTCCCGTCGGGGCCGCCCTCACGGCGAGAGCCGGGTCCCCGGGCCCCAGGGTAGGAAGGCCGTCCCGGCCGGCGTCAGCGCCGGTCGTACGACAGACCCGCCCCCCGGGCGAACAGCGGGTCGGCCGAGTCGTCGGCCACGTCGGGCAGCTGCGCCTCGACGGCGGCCGCGGACGACGGCAGCTCGAACGGCAGCCGGCCCCCCGGGGCGCGCAGGCCGAGGACGGTGTCGAGCAGCACCTCGTCGGACACGCCGTAGTTGGCGAGCACGGCGTCGGCGACGGCGGCCACGCCCGTCAGGACGAGCGGGCGGTCGAGCTTCGGCACCGCGACGGTCGGGGTCCCGGCCGCGGCCGCGGCCCGCAGCGCGCGGACGTCCTCCTGCGCCTCGGTCGGTTCCAGGCCGGTGAGGTCGTCCCCCGAGCGCGGGTCGGCGACGCGGACGACGGCGAGGTCGGCCTGCGCCGGGTCGTCGGTGACGCGCAGGCCGCGGGCCGTCGCGACGGCGGGGTCGACGCCGACGAGGTGGACGGTGCGGACGGAGGCGCGGGAGACGGGCAGCAGGTCGTCGGTGTTCTGCAGCAGGGTCAGCGACCGTTCCTGCGCCTCGTCGCCGATCCGCTGGAAGCGGGCGTTCCCGGCGATCCGGCCGGCGGCCGCGGGGTCGACGAAGGGGTTCTCGAACAGCCCGAGCTGGAACTTCTGGACGAGCACGCGGTGGGCGGCCTGCGCGACGCGCTCGGGGCTGAGCAGCCCCTGCTCGACGGCCGCCACGACCTGCGTGGAGTCGGAGTCCCCGCCGATCTGGTCCACGCCGGCGTTCAGGGCCTTCGCGAAGCGCTCGGTGCGGGTGGCGCCCTCCAGGCCCCAGGGCATCCCGACGCCCCAGGAGCCGATGAAGCTGGCCGGCGGGCGGTTGTCGAGGCACTCCTGCGGGCAGTCGCCGGTGATGCCCCAGTCCGACAGGACGACGCCGTCGAAACCCTTCTCCCCGCGCAGGACGTCCTGCAGCAGGTAGGTGCTGAACCCGGCGCCGACCTGCTCGACCTGCCGCCCGTCGCGCACGAGGTCCTGCAGGATCGAGTAGGTCGGCATGATGCCGGCGGTCCCGGCGGCGAAGGCGCCGTCGTAGGGGACGAGGTGCTCCTCGAAGTCCCCGCCGGGGAACGCGGCGTAGCGGCCGTAGTGGTAGTGCGAGTCGTAGCCGTTCACCTGGGCGCCGTACCCGGCCCAGTGCTTGGTGACGGTGGCGACGCTGTCGCGGCCCAGGCCGCCGGCGCCGCCCTGGGTGCCGTCGACGTAGGCCCGCACCTGCTCGCGGGCCGTCCCGGCGTCCGAGCCGAAGGTGCCGTTGATGCGCGTCCAGCGCGGTTCGGTGGCCAGGTCCGCCTGCGGCCCGAGCAGTTCGGCGATGCCCACGGCGCGGAACTCCTGGCGCACGACGTCGGCCACCCGGCGCGTGAGGTCGGGGTCGCCGGCGGCGGCCAGGCCGGTCGGGTCGGGCACGGCGGTGGTGCCGGCGCGCGCGACGGTCTGGCCCTCGGTGACGGAGAAGCCGTTGCGGGGGTCGCTGGAGACGAGGACGGGGATGCCGAGCGGCTGCTGCTCGGCGATGAGCTGCACCAGGTTGTTCGCCTCGGCGATCTGCTCGGGTTCGGCCGACAGCCGGGTGATGAACGTGGTGACGTGCCGGTCGGCCACGTCGCGGGCGGTCGCGGCGACGTCGTAGGTGGTGCCGGAGGAGGTGAGGTTGCCGTGGACGAGCAGCCCGGCGCGCTGGGCCGGGTCCATGCGCCCGAGGAGGTCGTCGGCGCGCTGGTCGGGGGTCAGCCGCCAGTCCTCGTAGGGGGTGAGCTGCCCGTCCCGGTCGAGGTCGCGGAAGCGCAGGCCACCGACCTGCAGGACCTCGGCGCCGCGGGTGGACAGGAGCGGCTGCCCGCTCGCGGCGGCGGGGGCGGCCGGTGCCGCGCTGGAGGTCGTCGTGCCGGCGACCGTGACGGCGACGAGCCCGGCGAGCGCGGCGACCGCGCGCGAGACGCGGCGGCGGGGGGTCGTGAGGTGTCCGTCCATGATTCTCCTTCGAACCGGGGGTACCGCCCGGCGACGCCGCCGGGCACCGGCACCGTACACGGAATTCTCAGGCTGTTCAGAAATTGGGCCGTGGGAGGGTGGTCGCGTGCCGACCCCCGACACCAGCCGCCCGCGCGGGGCGCGCGGCGAGTACGCCAAGTCGGCGCAGCGGCGGCGCGAGATCCTCGACGCCGCCCTGACCGTGTTCGCCGCCTCCGGGTACCGCAACGCCTCGCTGCGCGAGATCGCCGACCGCATCGGCATCTCCCAGCAGGGCCTGACGTACCACTTCCCCACCAAGGACGCGCTGCTCGCCGCGGTGCTGCGCGCCCGCGGCGAGCGCGACCGCGCGCTGTTCGAGCCGGACGCGGCGGCGCAGCCGGAGTCGCACCTGCGGGCGGTGCTGGAACTGCTGGAGCGCAACCAGGCGACCCCCGGTCTCGTCGAGCTGCACTGCACGCTGTCGGCCGAGGCCACCTCGGCCGACCACCCCGCGCACGCGTACTTCCAGGAGCGCTACGCGAACCTCGCCGGGCGCACCCGGCGGGTCTTCGAGGAGCTGCGCGCCCAGGGCCGGCTGCGCGAGGGGGCCGACCCCGCCCGCTGCGCCCGGGCCCTGCTCGCGCTCATGGACGGCCTGCAGGTGCAGTGGCTGCTGTTGGGCAAGCAGCTCGACATGGCCGCCGACGTCCGCGCCCACCTGGCGTCGGTGACGACCCTCGACCTGTCCTGACCCCGCCGCCCGGGGACCGGGCCGCCGACCGGCCTAGGAGATCCGGCGGGCCCGGTGGGCGGCGTAGGCCCAGCCGATCCCGACCGCCGCCGTCGAGGCCAGCGCCTGCCCCAGCAGCAGCCAGTCGAAGGCACCGCGCGACAGCGTCGCCAGCAGCACCGGGACGCTCACCAGGACCGCGAGGTCGGGCCCCGTCGTCGTGGCGGCCGCCGCACCCGGCGGCAGCGCCCCCATCGCCGTGGCGATGACCGGCTTGGCCAGGTCCGGGTCCGGCCGCACGGCCCCCCGCAGGGCGGCGGCGGCGAACCCCGGCCCGGCCAGCGCCCCCAGCGCCGCCCACGACCACCACGACGCGCCGATCGACTCCCCGTGCAGCAGGCCCGAGGTCGTCACCGCCAGCGGGTAGGCCAGCGCGCCCCACGCCGTCGACAGCACCGCCACCGGGATCCACCGCACGATGACGACGGTCGAGGCCGCGATCGGCAGCGTCCGGGCCGCGGCCGGGACCAGCGCCAGCCCGCGCGCCGGCTCCGACAGCGTCGTGGCCGCCGCGTACCCGGCCAGCCACAGCAGCAGGGCCACCACCGCGCGGTGCGCCGAGGTGCCGGCGGCCAGCACGAACGGCACGAGCACCAGCACCCCCGCCGTCACCAGCCGCCGCGGCTGCCGGCGCAGCAGCAGGACGTCGGCCGCCACGACCGCCGCGACCGGCCCCCGGACGCGGCCGAACCGCCGGCGGCGCCGGACCCGGCCCTCGGAGTCCGCCGACAGGGCCCGCCCCATCTCGCGCACGTCGAACTGCAGCACCGACGACGTCAGCCGCTCCAGCCGCGACGCCCCGCGGCGCAGCGACGGCGAGCTCACCTCCGCGGCCCGCGCCAGCGCCCACCGCCCCGCGACGACCAGGACGACGAGCGCCCCCGCGCTCACCACCGCGGCCGGCAGCAGCACCGAGCGCGGGTGGACGGCGTCCAGCGGGATCCCCACGGCGGCGCCGGCGGCCAGCAGCACCACCACCAGCACCCCGGCGGCGTCCAGCAGCCGTCCGGCGCGCAGCAGCGCCGGCACCCCCGAGCGCACGGCCGGGCGCACCACGAGCAGGTACCCCGCCCCGGCGAGCCCGGCCCCCACGGCGAAGCCGCCGAGCAGCCCGGCGGCCACCAGCCCGGCGGTCAGGGTCCCGGCGACCCCGAAGGCCACCGACGTCGCCCACGCCGTGAACGCCCCGCCGGCCAGCGCGGTCCCCAGCGCGCGGTTGCGCACCACCGGCCGCAGCAGGCCGCCGCGGTCGACCGGCAGCGGCGTCCACCAGGTCGTGGGGGCGGTGCCCAGGGAGACGGGCCCCAGCCGGCACCAGACGGCCAGGCCGAAGGCGGTGGCGGCGGCCGAGATCCCCACCGCGGTCAGCACGGCGGACGTCTGCACCGTCCAGCCCGGCCCGCCGCCGGTGGCCGACAGCCCCGCGCGCAACGCGTTCCGCAGGGACCCGCTGCCGCCGAGCAGCAGCAGGAAGGCGATGGCGACCTGCAGGACCGTCGTGTAGGTGTCCACGACGGTGGCGCGCAGGCCGCGCGCGGCCCGCGAGGGCGCGGCCTCGTCGCGCAGCTCGCGGCGGGTGGGGTACGGCTGGTCGGCGAGGGGGCCGACGAGGTCGGTCACCGGACGGGGTCGCTGACGATGCGGGCCGCTTCCTCGGCGTCCACGACGGGGCAGGCCTCGTCGTCGATCACGACGGCGCGGGTCGCGAGCCGGCGCAGCAGGACGACGTCGTGGGTCGCCAGGACCAGGGCCGTCCCCGCGTCGCGCTCGGCGACGAGCCGCTCGGCCAGCGCCTCCCGGCCGGTGGGGTCCAGGCGCTGCTCGGGCTCGTCCAGCAGCAGCACCGAGCGGGGGCGCACGAGCGCCGCGGCCAGCAGCAGCCGGCGCTTCTGCCCGCTGGACAGCGAGGTGGGCAGCTGGTCGACGGCGTCGGTGAGCCGCTGCGCCGCCAGCTCGGCGTCGACCACGTCGACGACGTCGCGCACGCCGTGGCCGCGGGCCACCAGCTCCAGGTGCTCGGCGACGGACAGCTCCGCGAACCAGGCGTCCTCGTCGAAGACGCAGGCGACCTCGCGGCGGAAGCGCACGGAACGCTCGTCGACGGGTTCGCCGTGCAGCTCGACGGTGCCGCCCAGGGGTTCGAGCAGCCCGGCGACCGCGCGCAGCACCGTCGACTTGCCGGCGCCGTTGGCGCCGACGAGGCACAGCGCCTCGCCGCGGGCGACGTCGACGGTGACGGGCGCGCAGACGGGGTCGCCGTACCCCACGTGCAGGTCGCGCAGGGCCAGGACGACCTCCCGCCGCCCCGGGGACCGGTCCTTCGACGTGCTGGTGCTCATGTCCGTCCCAGGAACGCTTCGGTGTCGCCGCTGACGCGGGCCGCCACGGCGGCGGCCAGCCCGGCGGACCCCGCCAGGTCGGGGTCGGTCCCGACGATCGAGCGGGCGTAGCCGCGCGCCCGCTCGATGACCTCGCTGTGCTGCAGGACGCCCAGCAGCTGCAGGGAGGTGCGCTGACCGGACTGCGCGGCACCCAGGACGTCGCCCTCGCGGCGTTCCTCCAGGTCCAGGCGGGCCAGCTCGAACCCGTCGCGGGTGCGGGCCAGCGCGGCGAGCCGGCGCCCGGCGCGCGAGCCCTCGGTCGTGCCGGACAGCAGCAGGCAGGTGCCGGGCAGCCCGCCGCGGCCGATGCGCCCGCGCAGCTGGTGCAGCTGGGAGATGCCGAACCGGTCGGCGTCGACGACGACCATGACGCTGGCGTTGGGCACGTCGACGCCGACCTCGACGACGGTGGTGGCCACGACGACGTCGAGCTCGCCGCCGGCGAAGCGGGCCATGACGTCGTCCTTGTCGGCCGGGGCGAGCCGGCCGTGCAGGACGTCGATCCGCAGCCCCGAGGTGGCGGGGTGGTGCCGCACGACCTCGACGACCTGGGACACCGCGGCCGCCGGGCGCGGCCCGGGCCCGCGCCCCGGCCCGCGCCCCGGTCCGCCGCGCGGCGCGGCCGGGGCCGGGCCCTCCTCGAGCAGCGCCTCCTGCGCGCCGTCGGCCACGGCGTCGTCGTCGGCGTCGATGCGCGCGCACACGACGTACGTCTGCCGGCCCAGGGCCGCCTCCTCGGCGACCTTCTGCCACGTCCGGTCGACCCACGCGGGCCGGTCCTGCGGGACGACGACGGTCTGCACCTCGGCGCGCCCGGGCGGCAGCTCGGACAGGACCGACGTCTCCAGGTCCCCGAACAGCGTCATCGCCACCGTCCGGGGGATCGGCGTGGCGGTCATGACCAGCAGGTGCGGGATGCCGTTGCCCTTGCGCCGCAGCACGTCCCGCTGCTCGACGCCGAAGCGGTGCTGCTCGTCGACGACGACGAGGCCGAGGTCGGCGAACTGGACGCCCTCCTGCAGCAGGGCGTGGGTGCCGATGACGATGCCCGCCTCACCGCTCGCGGCGGCCAGCAGCGCCTCGCGCCGCGCGGCGGCCCCCATCGACCCGGTCAGGAGCACGACCCGCGTGCCGCGCGGGTCCCCGCCCAGCAGGCCGCCGGCGGCGAGGTCGCCGAGCATCGCGGTGATGGAGCGCAGGTGCTGGGCGGCGAGGACCTCGGTGGGGGCCAGCAGCGCGGCCTGCCCCCCGCCGTCGGCGACGGTGAGCATGGCGCGCAGCGCGACGAGCGTCTTGCCGGAGCCGACGTCGCCCTGCAGGAGGCGCTGCATGGGGTGCGGCCGGGCCAGGTCGGCGGCGATCTCGTCGCCGACCTCGCGCTGGGAGCCGGTGAGGGGGAACGGGAGCCGCTCGTCGAACGCGGCGGCCAGGCCGTCGGCCGAGGCCACGCGCGGCAGGGCCCGCTGCGCGGCGGTCGAGGCGCGCCGCATCGCCAGCGCGGTCTGCAGGACGAACGCCTCCTCGAAGCGCAGCCGGTCCTGGCCCGCGGCCAGCTGCGCGCGGTCCACGGGCGCGTGGACCGCGCGCAGGGCCTCCAGCGGGCTGAGCAGGTCCTCGGCGGCGACGACGTCGGGCGGCAGGAACTCCTCGAACCCGTCGGCGGCGCCCAGGCGGTCCAGCAGCGTGGCGACGCAGTCGCGGATCAGCCAGTTCGGGCAGTCCCGGGTCGCGGGGTACAGCGGGATGGGCCGGTCGGCGCGGGTGGCGGTCCGCACGCCGTCCCGCAGGGCCCCGCCGGGGTCGGTGCCGGTGCCCTCGCCGGTGTCCTCGTCGGTGTCCTCGAGCAGCTCGTAGTCGGGCTGGCCCAGCTGCCACGTGCCGTTGAACTGCCCGGCCTTGCCCGAGGCCAGCACCAGCCGCCCGGGCTGGAGGTCCTGCTGGACGTGCCCGAACTGGTGGACGCTCTTCATGAAGAACGTCATGGTGACCTTGTCGCGGCCGTCGGACAGCGTCACGACCAGCCGCGCGCCGGGCCGGCTCTTGAGGACGGCGGGCTTCCCGGCGTCGACGACCTCGGCGAGGATCGTGACGTTCTCCCCGACCTCCAGGTCGCGCAGGGGGGTCAGCGCGCCGCGGTCGGCGTACTTGCGCGGCAGGTGCCACAGCAGGTCCCGGCCGGTCTCCAGGCCCAGCTGCGACAGCCAGCGGGCCGGGTCCCCCTTCTTCCCGCGACCCCGCCCGGGCAGCAGGCTGGACAGCGGGGCGTCCAGGTCAACCACGCGGGCAGGTTACCGGCGGTCCCCGGCCGCGGGGGCCCGGGCCGTCGGCGCGCCGCGCGCGGCGGGGCCTCGCCGGACGCGTCGGTTTCACCCGACGGCTGGACCTCGGCTATGGTGTTCGACGGTGTTCGGGATGGCCGGGCACCTGCGCGCCCCGTCCGGGGCGGCGCACCTGTTCGTTCGACTTCAGGAGTTCCCCGTGGCTGCCACCTGTGACGTCTGCGCCAAGGGCCCTGGCTTCGGCAAGAGCGTCTCGCACTCGCACCGGCGGACCAACCGCATGTGGCTCCCGAACATCCAGCGGGTCAAGGCCACCGTGAACGGTTCCCCCAAGCGCGTCAACGTGTGCACCTCCTGCCTGAAGGCGGGCAAGGTCACGCGCTGACCCCCACCCAGACCGCTGGACGGGCCCGGATCCTCTGGATCCGGGCCCGTTCTGCGTCCTCGCCGCTCAGCGGCGGAAGTGGTCCCAGCCGAGCGAACCGGTCCACGGCCGCCCGTCGACGAGGACGGGGTGCTCACCGGCGGCGGCGACCCGCCCCACCGGGACGAACGGCTCCGGCGGCGCCGACCCGGCCGGGAAGCACCCCAGCAGGGCGTGGTCCTCGCCCCCGGTCAGGACCGGGGCGAGGTCGCCCAGGTCGGCGGCCCACTCCCCCAGCGCCGAGGCCGTCGACAGCTCGACGGTGACCCCGCTGGCCGCGGCGATCCGGCCCGCGTCGCGCAGCAGCCCGTCGCTGACGTCCATGAGGGCGCTCGCGCCGGCGAGCGCGGCGGCCGGGCCGGCCGCGACGGGCGGCTCGGGGCGCCGGTGCGCGGCCAGCAGGTCCGGGCGGGCGTCGGGCGCCCCGGTGCGCAGCAGCTCCCAGCCGGCCGCGGAGCGCCCCAGGACGCCGGCGACGGCCACGACGTCACCGGCCCGCGCGCCCGAGCGCAGGACCGGTGCCCGGCCCCCGAGGTCGCCCAGGGCGGTCACGGCGACGACGACCTCGCCCGCCGCGGACAGGTCCCCACCGACGACCACGGCCCCGAACCGGGCGCAGGCCTGCGCGACCCCGGCGGCGAAGTCCTCCACCCAGGCGACCTCGACGTCGCCGGGCAGCCCCAGGCCGATGAGCAGCCCCGTGCAGGTGGCGCCCATGGCGGCGACGTCGGCGACGTTCTGCGCGACGGCCTTCCACCCGACGTCCGCGGCGCTGGACCAGTCGCGGCGGAAGTCGCGGTGCTCGACCAGGACGTCCGTGGTCGCCACGACCCGCCCGTCGGGGGCGGCGACGAGCGCGGCGTCGTCCCCGGGGCCCAGCAGGGCCCGGGTGGGCATGAGCGGCACCACGCGGGCCAGCAGCTCGCCCTCGTCCAGGTCCTGGACCCGCAGGTCGTCCCGCGCACCGTCGTCCCGCAAGCCCTCGTCCCCTCGTCGCAGCGCTGGGCGGCACACTACGGGGCGATGTCCCATCCCGACCCCACCCCCGACCCCGCTCCCGAGACGGCCCCCGGCGCCGCGCGCCGGCCCGGGCCGCTGGTGCTCGCCGTCGTGGTGGCCGCCGTGACCGCCGTGGCGGTGTGGGCGTACGTGGCCGGCTCGCGCGGGGTGGACCCGGCCCCCGACGCCGGCGACCCCGCCTGCGCGCCGCTGCTGGCGGCCCTGCCGACGGCCCTGGGCGACCTGCCGCGCGAACCGCAGGGCGCGGCGGGGGTCGCGGTGTGGGGCGAGGACCAGGTCGTCCTGCGCTGCGGCGCGCAGGTCCTGGGGCCCACGGAGAAGGCGTGCATCCCGGTGGCGGACTCCGCGGGCCGCAGCGTCGACTGGGTGCAGGACGCCGCGAACGAGCGCGCCGTCCGGTTCCTCACCTACGGCCGCACCCCGGCCGTGGAGGTGACCGTGCGGTTCGGCGACGGCCTCACCAGCGACCAGGCGACCTCGCAGCTCGTCGACCTGGCCGCGGCCGTGGAGCCGATCCCGCAGAGCCGCACCTGCGTGTAGGCGCGGGTCAGCGCAGCCCGGTGGGCCGGCGCAGCGCGAGCTGCAGGAGGTGGTGGACCAGCTGCGGGTAGTCGACGCCCGTGGCGGCCCACATGCGCGGGTACATCGAGAACGGGGTGAAGCCCGGCATGGTGTTGATCTCGTTGACGACGATGCCCTCCGCCCCTCGGGAGGGGTCCACGAAGAGGTCCACCCGGGCCAGCCCCTCGGCGCCCATGGCCTCGAACACCCGGGCGGCGGTGCGGCGGACCTCCGCGGTCACGTCGTCGGGCAGGTCGGCCGGGCAGGACAGCCGCACGTTGCCGGAGTCGAGGTACTTGGCCTCGAAGTCGTAGAAGTCGTGGCCGCCGACGACCTCGACCTCCCCGGGCAGGCTGGTGAGGGGCTCGCCGCCGTCGAGGTCCTCCAGGACCCCGCACTCGATCTCGCGGCCGGTCAGGGCGGCCTCGACGACGACCTTCGGGTCGTGCGAGACCGCCTCGGCCACGGCCGCCTCGAGCCCGTCGCGGCCGGTGACCCGGCTGATGCCGATGCTGGACCCGGCGCGAGCGGGCTTGACGAAGACGGGGTAGCCCAGGGCCTCGACCTCGGCGACGACGGCGTCGCGGTCGGTCTCCCAGCGGCGGGCGCGGAAGGAGGTCCAGGGGCCCACGCGCAGGCCCTGGCCGGCCAGCAGGAGCTTCATGACCTGCTTGTCCATGCCCGCGGCCGAGGCCAGCACCCCCGAGCCGACGTAGCGGGTGTCGGACAGCTCCAGCAGCCCCTGCAGGGTCCCGTCCTCCCCGAACGGCCCGTGCAGCAGCGGGAGCACGACGTCGACGGCACCGCCGAGCACCTGCCCGGCCGGGCCCCGCAGGGCCTTGGAGTCCACGTCCTGCGACAGCGCGACCGGGACCCCGGCGGCGGGGACCTCGGGCAGCTTGCCGTCGGTCAGCTCGAAGCGGGCCGGGTCGTCGTCGACGAGGACCCACCGGCCGCTGGTGGTGATGCCGATCGGGACGACGTCGTAGACGTCGCGGTCGAGGGCGGCGAGGACGCCCGCGGCGGTCACGCAGCTGATGGCGTGCTCGGAGGACCTGCCGCCGAAGACGACGGCGACGCGGGGCTTGGGCTGGCTGCTCATCGGCGCCGACCCTACCCGCGGTGTGGTTGGGTT
Source organism: Kineococcus rugosus (assembly GCF_050871975.1). Classification (NCBI taxonomy): domain Bacteria; kingdom Bacillati; phylum Actinomycetota; class Actinomycetes; order Kineosporiales; family Kineosporiaceae; genus Kineococcus; species Kineococcus rugosus. The sequence continues at coordinate 74,057 of NZ_JBJLSJ010000005.1, forward strand.
CCCCCCGTGCCAGATGACGTGTCCCCCGCCAGCCTGTCCCCCCGCACCGTCGCCGTCGTCGCCGGACGCCCGGCGCGGGCGCTGGACAGCGAGCTCAACACCCCCGTGTCCCTGTCCGCCACCTACGTCGGGGGCGGTTCGCTGGGGGCGGCCGACCTCGGGTACGGCCGGTTCGGCAACCCGACGTGGACCGCCCTGGAGACCGCGGTCGGGGAGCTGGAGGGCGGACGCGCGCTGGCCTTCGCCTCCGGCATGGCCGCCGTGGCCGCCGCGCTGCACCTGGTGCCGGCCGCCGGGACGGTGCTGGTCCCGCACGGCGCCTACAACGGCACGCACTCCCTGTCGGCGCTGCTGGTGGCCCAGGACCGGCTGCGGGTGCAGCCGGTGGACATCACCGACGTCGGGGCCGTGCGCGCGGCGCTGGCGGGCGTGGCGGGCCCGGTGGTGCTGTGGCTGGAGTCGCCGACGAACCCGCTGCTGGAGGTCGCCGACATCGCCGCGCTGGCCGCGGCCGGACACGAGCACGACGCGCTGGTGGTGGTGGACAACACGTTCGCGACGCCGCTGCTGCAGCGCCCGCTGGACCTGGGGGCCGACGTCGTCGTGCACTCGGTGACGAAGTTCCTCTCGGGCCACTCCGACGTCGTGCTGGGGGCGGTGGTGGCGCGCGCGGAACCGACGCTGGCGGCCCTGCAGGCGCACCGGACGCTGCACGGGGCCATCCCCGGCCCGCTGGAGACGTTCCTGGCGCTGCGGGGCCTGCGGACGCTGCCGCTGCGGCTGGAGCGCGCGCAGCAGAACGCCGCGGACCTGGCCCGCCGGCTGCTGGGGCACCCGGCGGTGACGCGGGTCCGGCACCCCTCGCTGCCGCAGGACCCCGGGCACGCGCTGGCGACGCGGCAGATGTCCGGGTACGGCGCGCTGGTCTCGATCGAGGTCGTCGGCGGCGCGGCGGGCGCGGACGCCGTCGTGGACGCGGTGCGGCTGTGGGTGCCGGCCACGAGCCTGGGCGGGGTGGAGTCGCTGGTGGAGCGCCGCCGCCGGCACGCGGGCGAGCCGCGCGTGGTGCCCGAGGACCTGCTGCGGCTGTCCGTGGGGGTCGAGGACGTCGAGGACCTGTGGCGGGACCTGTCGGCGGCGCTGGACCGGGCGCTCGACACGCGGGGCTGAGCGGAGGGCCCCGGCCGGGCGTGTGCCACAGTGGACGACACGCCCGGCCCGGCCTCTTGACGGGCTTTATCTCATCTGTGAGATAGCGTGCCCCTCATGGCAGTCTCCACCGAGCAGCTGACGCCGACCGGCGACCACCTCTCGCAGATCGGCGCCCTCATCCGTGACGCCCGCAAGCACCGGGGCCTGACCCAGGTCCAGCTCGCCGAGCGCCTGGGCACGTCCCAGAGCGCGGTGCACCGCATGGAGCAGGGGCAGCAGAACGTCTCCATCGACATGCTGCAGCGCGTCGGGCACGCCCTGCAGGACGACATCGTCTCCATCGGCCGCCCCGGCCCCACGCACCTGCGCGTGCACGGCGGCGTCAAGCTGTCCGGCAGCATCGCGGTGAAGTCCAGCAAGAACGCCGGCGTGGCCCTGCTGTGCGCGGCGCTGCTGAACAAGGGCCGCACGACGCTGCGCGGGGTGGCGCGGATCCTGGAGATCCACCGCATCCTCGACGTCCTGGCCAGCATCGGCGTGCGGTACGAGTGGATCAACGAGGCCGACCTCGTCCTGGACGTCCCGAACGACCTCGACCTGGACGCCATGGACGGCGAGACCGCCCGCCGCACCCGCAGCATCATCATGATGCTGGGCCCGCTGCTGCACCGGTACGAGGAGTTCGCCCTCCCCTACGCCGGCGGCTGCGACCTCGGCACCCGCACCGTCGAACCGCACATGGTCGCGCTGCGCCCCTTCGGGTTGCAGGTGACCGCGACGACGGGCTTCTACCACGCGACCGTGGACCGCTCCGTCGCCCCGCAGCGCCCCATCGTCCTGACCGAGCGCGGCGACACCGTCACCGAGAACGCCCTCATGGCGGCCGCGCGCATCGACGGCGTGACGACGATCCGCAACGCCAGCCCGAACTACATGGTCCAGGACCTGTGCTTCTTCCTGGAACTGCTCGGGGTCCGCATCGACGGCATCGGCACCACGACCCTCGTCGTGCACGGCGTGCCCGACATCTCCGTCGACGTCGACTACGCGCCCTCGGAGGACCCGGTCGAGGCGATGAGCCTGCTGACCGCGGCGATCATCACCCACTCCGAGCTGACGGTGACCCGCGCGCCGATCGAGTTCCTGGAGATCGAGCTCGCGATCCTCGCCGAGATGGGCCTGAAGTACGACCTGAGCCCGGAGTACACCGCGGCCAACGGCCGCACCCGGCTGGTCGACATCACGGTGCACCCCTCGGAGCTGAAGGCGCCGATCGACAAGATCCACCCGATGCCGTTCCCGGGCCTGAACATCGACAACCTGCCGTTCTTCGCGGTCATCGCCGCGACCGCGGAGGGGTCGACGACCGTGCACGACTGGGTCTACGACAACCGGGCGATCTACCTGACCGAGCTGAACCGGCTCGGGGCGCGCGTCAAGCTCCTCGACCCGCACCGCGTGCTGGTGGAGGGGCCGACGCGCTGGTCCGGCGCGGAGGTCCTCTGCCCGCCGGCGCTGCGCCCGGCCGTGGTCGTGCTGCTGGCCATGCTGGCGGCCAAGGGCACCTCGGTGCTGCGCAACGTCGACATCATCGCCCGCGGGTACGAGCAGCTCGCCGAGCGGCTCACCCCGCTGGGTGCGCAGATCGAGACGTTCCGGGACTGACACCCCCCGCGCGACGAGGCCCCGGCCCCCTCACGGGGGTCCGGGGCCTCGTCGCGTGCGGTGCGGGTCAGGCCTTCTTGGCCACGCGGCGGGTCGCCGGGGCGGCCTTGGCCGGGGCCGCCTTCTTCGCGGCGGTGGTGGCCGTGCGCGCGGCCGGGGCCGCCTTCTTCGCGGCGGTGGTGGCCGTGCGCGCGGCCGGGGCCGCCTTGCGCGCGGTGGTGGCGGTGGTCGCCGCGCGGGTGGCCGGAGCCGCCTTCTTCGCGGCCGGGGCCGCCGCGGCCGGGGCCGCCGACCCGGCGGCCTTCTCCTTGAGGCCGGCCTGGTAGGCGCGCAGCTGCTTGCTGTCGGAGACGACGTCCTTGAACTGGGTCCCCGGGCGGAAGCGCGGCACGGACGTCTTCTTGATCTTCACGGCCTCGCCGGTGCGCGGGTTGCGGCCGGTGCGGGCGTTGCGGGCCTGCTTCTCGAAGGTGCCGAAGCCGCTGATGGCGACCTTGTCGCCCTTGGCGACGGTGAGGGTGATGAGCTCGACGATGGCCTCGACGGCGGTGACGGCCTGCTTGCGACCGCCCAGACGCGCCTCGAGCGCGTCGACCAGTTCTGCCTTGTTCACGGGGGGCTCCTCCTGGGGGGACCGGGCGTTGTCCGAACCGAACATCTCCTCGCGCAACGGATCGCGCAGGGCCGAGCAGGAGCCCGACGGGGAAACGGTACGACCGCGGATCACCTGAGTCCACCACCGGCGTGGCGGCGAGTCGTTGCGGCACAGCGCACCTGGCGCCGCGGCGCCGTCGAGGCCCTGTGCCGCAGGGCCTTCGGCGCGGCGGTCCGCCGGTGACCGGACCGCCGCGCCGGGCCGCCGAGACCTGTTGCCCCGCAACGGTTCCGGACGCGGGACGGCCCCGGTCCCGCTGCGTCGCAGCGGGTGTCCGGGGCCGTCGGGGCCGGTCTCAGGCGGTGGCCGGCCGCGGTGTCGTGGTCGGCTTGAAGGAGGGGCGGCGGGCCTCGAAGTCGGCGATCGCGTCGGCGTGGCGCAGGGTGAGGCTGATGTCGTCCAGCCCCTCCATCAGGCGCCAGCGCACGTAGTCGTCCACCTCGAAGCGGGCGGTGAAGTCGTCGACCCGGACGACGCGCTCGACGAGGTCGACGGTCACCTCGGTGCCCGGGTGCGCCTCCAGCGCCTTCCAGATGAGGTCGATGTCGCTCTGCTCGACGACGGCCGCGAGCAGCCCCTGCTTGCCGGCGTTGCCGCGGAAGATGTCGGCGAACCGCGGCGCGAGGACGGCCCGGAAGCCGTAGTCGCGCAGCGCCCAGACGGCGTGCTCCCGGCTGGAGCCGGTGCCGAAGTCCTTGCCGGCCACGAGGACCGACCCGGGCCGGTAGGGCTCCTGGTTCAGCACGAAGCGGGGGTCGGTGCGCCAGCCGGCGAACAGGGCGTCCTCGAAACCGGTCTTGGTGACCCGCTTGAGGTAGACGGCGGGGATGATCTGGTCGGTGTCGACGTCGGTGCGGCGCAGCGGCACCCCGACCCCGCGGTGGACGGTGAACTTCTCCACGGTCGTGCTCCTCTCGGCTACGGGGTCAGGCGTTCACGGGGTCGAGGTCGGCCGGGGAGCTGAGCGTGCCCCGCACCGCGGTCGCGGCGGCCACCAGCGGGGAGACCAGGTGCGTGCGGCCGCCCTTGCCCTGCCGGCCCTCGAAGTTGCGGTTGGAGGTGGAGGCGCAGCGCTCGCCGGGGGCGAGCTGGTCGGGGTTCATGCCCAGGCACATGGAGCACCCGGCGAACCGCCAGTCGGCGCCGAACTCCTTGAACACCGCGTCGAGCCCCTCGGCCTCGGCCTGCAGCCGCACCTTCGCCGACCCGGGCACGACCATCATGCGGACCGAGTCGGCCTTCTTGCGGCCGCGGACGACGTCGGCGGCCGCGCGCAGGTCCTCGATGCGGCTGTTGGTGCACGAGCCGAGGAACACGGTGTCGACGGCGATGTCGCGCATCGGCGTCCCGCCCTCCAGGCCCATGTACTCCAGGGCGCGCTCGACGCCGACCCGGACCCCGTCGTCGCCGATCTCCTCGGGCACCGGCACCGAGCCCGACAGCGGGACGCCCTGTCCGGGGTTGGTGCCCCAGGTGACGAACGGCTCGAGGTCGGCGGCGTCCAGGACGACCTCGGCGTCGAACTCGGCGTCCTCGTCGGTCCGCAGGGTCCGCCAGTAGGCGACGGCCGCGTCCCAGTCCTCGCCCTGCGGGGCGTGCGGGCGGCCCTGGAGGTACGCGAAGGTGACGTCGTCGGGGGCGACCATGCCGGCCCGGGCACCGGCCTCGATCGACATGTTGCAGATCGTCATCCGGCCCTCCATCGACAGGCTGCGGATGGCTTCGCCGCGGTACTCCAGGACGTAGCCCTGGCCGCCGCCGGTGCCGATCTCGGCGATGACGGCCAGGATGATGTCCTTGGCCGTGGTGCCGGGCCGCAGCTGCCCGTTCACGGTGACCGCCATGGTCCTGAAAGGCTTGAGCGGCAGGGTCTGGGTCGCCATGACGTGCTCGACCTCGCTGGTGCCGATGCCCATGCCGAGGGACCCGAAGGCGCCGTGCGTGGAGGTGTGGGAGTCCCCGCAGACGACGGTCATGCCGGGCTGGGTCAGGCCCAGCTGGGGGCCGACGACGTGCACGATGCCCTGCTCGGCGTCGCCGAGGGGGTGCAGCCGCACGCCGAACTCGGCGCAGTTCTCCCGCAGCGTCTGCAGCTGCTTGGCCGAGGTCTGGTCCTCCAGCAGCGACAGCGGGCGCTGGATGTCGGCCGTGGGGGTGTTGTGGTCCTCGGTGGCGATGGTCAGGTCGAGGCGCCGCAGGCCCCGGCCGGCGAGGCGGAGGCCGTCGAAGGCCTGCGGGCTGGTCACCTCGTGGACGAGGTGGAGGTCGATGTACAGCAGGTCCGGTTCCCCGGCCTCGCCCTTGCGGACGACGTGGTCGTCCCAGACCTTCTGCGCCAGCGTGCGCCCCATGACCGGCTCCCCTCTTGCGTCTCACTGGTTGAGACGCCAGTATCGCTTCGTGGACAAGAGTAGCGGAGTCGGCGTCCTGGACAAGGCCGTGCTGGTGCTGGACGCCCTCGAGGCCGGGCCCGCGAGCCTCGCCCAGCTCGTCACGGCGACCGGGCTGGCCCGTCCCACCGCCCACCGCCTCGCCGTCGCCCTGGAGCACCACCGCCTCGTCAGCCGCGACGTGCAGGGCCGCTTCGTCCTCGGCGCCCGCCACGGCGAGCTGGCCGCCGCGGCCGGGGAGGACCGGCTGGTGGCCGTCGCCGGCCCGCTGCTGACGGCGCTGCGCGACAGCACCGGCGAGAGCGCCCAGCTGTACCGCCGGCACGGTGAGCACCGCATCTGCATCGCCGCGGCCGAGCGGCTGCACGGCCTGCGCGACACCGTCCCGGTGGGCACGTCGATGACCATGCACGCCGGGTCCGCCGCGCAGGTGCTGCTCGCCTGGGACGACCCCGAGCGGCTGTCCGTGGAGCTGCTCGGCGCCCGGTTCGACGCCGGCGCCCTGTCGGGGGTGCGGCGGCGCGGCTGGGCCCACTCCAGCGGCGAGCGCGAGGCGGGCGTGGCCTCGGTCAGCGCGCCCGTGCGCGGGCCCTCGGGGCGGGTCCTGGCGGCGGTGTCGGTCTCCGGGCCGGCCGAGCGCTTCGGCCGCCACCCCGGCCGCCGGCACGCCGACGCCGTCCTGGCCACCGCGGCGGCCTTCACGACGGCCCTGGCGCTGCAGAACTGACCGGGGAGGGGGCGGAAAAGGGAGAAGGCCCCCGGTCGGTGACCGGGGGCCTTCTGACGTAGCCCCGACGGGATTCGAACCCGCGCTACCGCCGTGAGAGGGCGGCGTGCTAGGCCGCTACACAACGGGGCCCTAGCTTGCAGTACAAGCGCTGGGGTACCAGGACTCGAACCTAGACTAACTGAACCAGAATCAGTCGTGCTGCCAATTACACCATACCCCATGGTGTTCCGCCCGGCCGGCGGACCGCCCGAACGAGATGAACTCTAACGGGTCGCCACCCTGCTTCCCAAATCGGCTCCCCGGCGGCCCACCTGAGGCCGCCGGGGACGTCACCGGGACGCTGCGGGGGTCTCAGAGCCGGGCGCGCAGTGCCCGCAACCGGGTCAGCGAGGACTCCCGGCCCAGGATCTCCATCGACTCGAACAGCGGCGGGGACACCCGGCGCCCCGTGACCGCCGTGCGCAGCGGCGCGAAGGCGAACTTCGGCTTGACCCCCAGGCCCTCCACGACGGCCGCCCGCAGCGCCGCCTCCAGCGCCGGGGTCGTCCACTCCGCGAGCCCCTCCAGGGCGGCCAGCGCCGCGTCCAGCACGTCGGCGGCCTCCGGGCGCAGCGCCCCCAGCGCGTCCTCCTCCACCACGACGTCGGCGTCGGCGACGAACAGGAAGCCGAGCATCCCCGGCGCCTGGCCGAGCAGCGTCATGCGCTCCTGCACCAGCGGCGCCGCCGCCGCGAGCCGCTCCAGCTGCGCCGCGGACGGCTCGGCGGGCAGCACGCCCGGCGCCTGCAGGTAGGGCACCAGGCGCGCGCGGAAGTCCTCCGGCGCCAGCAGGCGCAGGTGGGCCGCGTTGATCGCCTCGGCCTTGGTCACGTCGAACCGCGCCGGGGAGGCGTTGACGTCGGCCACGTCGAAGGCCGCGACGAGCTCGTCCACGCTGAACAGGTCGCGGTCCTCGGCGATCCCCCAGCCCAGCAGCGCGAGGTAGTTCAGCAGCCCCTCGCGGATGAACCCGCGGTCGCGGTGGTGGAAGAGGTTCGACTCCGGGTCGCGCTTCGAGAGCTTCTTGTTGCCCTCCCCCGTGACGTACGGCAGGTGCCCGAAGCGCGGGACCGACGACGAGACGCCGATGTCCACCAGCGCCTCGTGCAGCGCGATCTGGCGCGGCGTGGAGGACAGCAGGTCCTCCCCGCGCAGCACGTGCGTGATGCCCATGAGGGCGTCGTCGACGGGGTTGACCAGCGTGTACAGCGGGTCGCCGTTCGCCCGCACCAGCACCGGGTCGGGGAACGAGCCCGCCTTGAACTCGATGCGCCCGCGCACGAGGTCGTCGAAGGAGTAGTCGCGCCCCTCCGGCAGCCGCAGCCGCAGGGTGGGCTCGCGGCCCTCGGCCCGGAACGCGGCGACCTGCTCGGGCGTCAGGTCGCGGTCGAAGCCGTCGTAGCCCAGGACCTTCGGCCGGCCCGCGGCCTCGTGCCGGGCCTCGATCTCCTCGGCCGTGGAGAACGACTCGTACAGGTGCCCGGCGTCCCGCAGGCGCTGCACGACGTCGTCGTACACCGGCCGGCGCTGGGACTGCCGGTACGGGCCGTGCGGGCCGCCGACGTCGATGCCCTCGTCCCAGTCCAGGCCCAGCCAGGCCAGGGCGTCGAGGATCTGCGCGTAGCTCTCCTCGGAGTCCCGGGCGGCGTCGGTGTCCTCGATGCGGAACACCAGCTTCCCGCCGGTGTGGCGGGCGTAGGCCCAGTTGAACAGGGCCGTGCGGATGAGCCCGACGTGCGGGGTGCCGGTGGGCGAGGGGCAGAAGCGGACGCGGACGGGCGCGGGGGTGTCAGTCATGGCCCGCCCAGCCTATTCGGGTGAGCCCACCGGTGTCGGCTGCGCCCGACGGGGTGGTTGCGGTGCGTCACCGGTGCGCCGTTCGTGTGGCGGCACCGCTCACTGCGCGTCACGCGTGTCAGCGTCATCGGGACAGATCCCCGCACTCGCCGCCCTGGAGCACCCCGTGATGACCGCGCGCCCCACCACGACGTTCGTCGCCGTCGCCCTCCTGCTGCCGCTGGCCGGCCTCACCGCCTGCGGCTCGGTCCAGGCCGCCGCCGGCCTGGCCCCCGCGACCGCCGAGGCCGCCACGCCCACCGCGAGCGCCGCCCCCACGGCCACCGCGGTCGCCGTCGAGCCCGTGCACAACGACCTGGCGCTGGGCTCGGCCCACCACGAGCTGCCGGCCGGCGGCACGACCCTGGCGGTGGACTACTGGTCCACGCTGGACATGGGTGCCTGGACGGCCGAGGCCGCCAAACCGGTCCAGCTGGCCGCCACCATCACCGGCCCCCACCTGGGCACCGGCAAGAAGCAGCAGAAGGCGTACGTCAGCACCATGACGGTGACCAGCTCGCTGATCGCCGCCGACGGCACGCAGAGCACCGGCCCGACCGTCCAGGACACCTCGCGGCAGACGCCGGGCTACCTGGCGATGGCGCCCTACGCCTACTCGACCTCGTTCGTCCTGCCCGCGGTGCCGGCCGGCACCCGCAGCGTCGAGCTGCTCATCAGCTACGACGTGCTCGAGCAGAGCGCCCCGGGCGCCGCCGACTACTCCAAGGCGACCGCGACGGACACCCTCACGGTCGCGATCGCCCAGCCCAGCGGTTCCTGACCCCGGCCGGGCTCACCCGGGGGCGGTGAACGTCGTCGTCAGGACGCCGATGCCCTCGACCTCGACCTCGACGCGCTGCCCGGCGCGGACCGGGCCGACGCCCGCGGGGGTGCCGGTCATGATCACGTCGCCCGGCAGCAGGGTCATGGCCTGCGAGACGTGCGCGACGATCGTCGCGACGTCGTGGACCATGAGCGAGGTGCGGCCGTCCTGGACGACCTCGAGGTCCTCGCCGGTGCCGCGGCGGGTCTCGATGCGCAGGTCCGAGGGGTCCAGGTCGGTCTCGATCCAGGGCCCCAGCGGGGTGAAGCCGTCGGCGCCCTTGGCCCGCCACCACTGCTTGTCGCTCTCCTGCAGCGAGCGGGCGGTGATGTCGTTGGCGATCGTGTACCCGTGCACCACCTCGGCGACCCGGTCCTTCGGGACGTCCTTGCAGATGCGCTTGATGACGACGGCGAGCTCGCCCTCGTAGTGCAGCTCCTCCCCCGCCCACGCGGGGATGACCAGCGGGTCGCCGGGACCGGCGACCGAGGTGTTCGGCACCGTGAACACCAGGGGTTCGGTGGGGACCTCGTTGCCCAGCTCGGCCGCGTGCGCGGCGTAGTTGCGGCCGATGCCCAGGACCTTCGACCGGGGGATGACCGGCGCCAGCAGGCGGGCGTCGACCAGCGGCACCCGCTCGCCCGTCGGGTTCAGGGGGGTGAACAGCGGGTCCCCGGAGACGACGAGGATCTCCTCCTCGCCCGGGGCGCCCTCCACGACGCCGAACCGCGGGTCGGAGCCACCGGACGAGAACCTGGCGATGCGCATGCGCCCACCCTAGTGACGCGCCCGGCGGGCCCCGACGGGCGGCTCAGACGAGGCGGTGCAGCCAGCCGCGGGTGTCCTGCGCCCGCCCGTACTGCAGGTCCAGCAGGGCGCCGCGGATCGACATGGTGACCTCGCCGGCGACGCCGCCGCCGTGGGTCAGCTCGCCGTCGTCCCAGACCAGCCGGCCCACCGGAGTGACCGCGGCGGCCGTGCCGCAGGCGAACACCTCGGTGATGCGCCCGGAGGCGACCCCCTCGCGCCACTCGTCGATCGTGACGCGGCGCTCGGTGACCTCGTGGCCGAGGTCCCCGGCCAGCGCGACGATCGAGTCGCGGGTGATGCCCTCCAGGATCGTGCCGGTCAGCTCCGGGGTCACGATGGAGCCGTCGTCGTGGACGAAGTAGAGGTTCATCCCGCCGAGCTCCTCCACGAACCGGCGCTCGGTGGCGTCGAGGAAGCAGACCTGGTCGCAGCCGTGGGCGCTGGCCTCGTCCTGCGCGGCCAGGCTGGCGGCGTAGTTCCCGCCGCACTTGGCCGCGCCGGTGCCGCCGACCGCGGCCCGCGTGTAGTTCTGCGACAGCCAGATCGAGACGGGTTTCACGCCCCCGGGGAAGTACGCGCCCGCCGGGGAGGCGATGACGAGGAACTTCACCTCGTGCGCGGGGCGGACGCCGAGGAACGCCTCGGTGGCGACCATGAACGGGCGCAGGTAGAGGGAGGACTCCCCGCCGGTCGGGACCCACGCCTCGTCGGCGCGCACGAGCTGGGTGATGGCCTCCAGGAAGGTGGCCTCGTCGACCTCCGGCAGCGCCAGCCGCCGGGCCGAGCGCGCCAGCCGGGCCGCGTTGGCCTCGGGGCGGAACGTCCAGACGCTGCCGTCGGCGTGCCGGTAGGCCTTGAGCCCCTCGAACACCTCCTGCCCGTAGTGCAGGACGGCCGCGGCCGGGTCCAGCTGGAGCGGGCCGTAGGGGACGACGGCGGCGTCGTGCCAGCCGGCGTCGCGGGTCCAGGTCGCCACCGCCATGTGGTCGGTGAAGTGCCGGCCGAACCCCGGGGCGGCGAGGATCTCGGCCCGGCGCTGGTCGGACACCGGCACGGCCGACGGGGTCACGGGGAACGTCAACCCAGCGGTCGGCGCGGCGGTCATGGGGTTCTCCTCGGTGGTGGTGGACGGCCTGGTCGACGGTACCCGGTGCCCGGGGACCGGGGTGGTGCCCCGGGGTGCCCCGGGGGGCCCCGGGGGGCCCCGGGGTCAGGACACCGCGGCGGCGAGCGCGTCGCCGACGGCGGCGGTCGGGCGGGGCCCGACCTCCCCGGTGGCGCGGCGGGCGAGGTCGGCGGTCACGGCGGCGTCGACGCGCGCGGCGGCGTCGGTCTCGCCGAGGTGCTCCAGCATCAGGGACACCGACAGCACGGCGGCGGTCGGGTCGGCCAGCTGCCGGCCGGCGATGTCGGGGGCCGAGCCGTGGACGGGCTCGAACATGCTCGGCGCGGTGCGGTCGGGGTTGACGTTGCCCGAGGCGGCCAGGCCGATGCCGCCGGTGACGGCCGCGGCGAGGTCGGTGAGGATGTCGCCGAAGAGGTTGTCGGTGACGATCACGTCGAACCGGGCCGGGTCGGTCACCAGGAAGATGGTCGCCGCGTCGACGTGCAGGTAGTCGACGGTCACGTCGGGGAACTCCGCGCCGACGGCCTCGACGGTCCGGCGCCACAGGTGGCCGGCGTGCACGAGCACGTTGTGCTTGTGCACGAGGGTCAGCGTCCGGCGCGGGCGCGCCGCGGCCCGGGCGAAGGCGTCGCGCACGACGCGCTCGACGCCGAAGGCGGTGTTGACGCTGACCTCGGTGGCGATCTCGTGCGGGGTGCCGACCCGCAGCGCGCCGCCGTTGCCGACGTAGGGCCCCTCGGTGCCCTCGCGCACGACGACGAAGTCGATCGTCCCGGGGTCGCCGAGGGGGGTCGGGACGCCGGGGTACAGCTTGGAGGGGCGCAGGTTGACGTAGTGGTCGAGGGCGAACCGCAGCTTCAGCAGCAGCCCGCGCTCGAGGACGCCGCTGGGGACGCTGGGGTCGCCGACGGCGCCGAGCAGGATCGCGTCGTGGCCGCGGACCTCCTCCAGGACGCTGTCGGGCAGCGTCTCCCCGGTGCGGTGGTACAGCCGCGCGCCGAGGTCGTACTCGGTGGTGCTCACGCTGCGGCCCGATCCGTCGAGCACGGCGGTGAGGACCTTGAGCGCCTCGGCCGTCACCTCCTGGCCGATGCCGTCGCCGGGGATGACTGCCAGTCGCAAGGTGTCCGCCATGCGCGCGAGGGTAGCCGAGGCCGGTCCCCGTCCGTCCAGCATGTGGTCACCGCGTCTCGCCAAGTGGACAGCTCCACCCGTGGGGGGACGGGCGGGGTCGGCCCGAGGGGCGACGACCGCCCCCGTCGGCGGTGCCTACCCTGAGGCGGTGCCGAGCGAACCGGGGCAGAACGTCTTCGACCGCGTCGTGGGCTGGACGCGCGCCAACAGCCTGCTGCTCGACGGCCTCGGCGCGGTGCTGCTGGCCGGGCTGGCGGGGTTGTTCAGCGCGGGCGACAGCACCGGCGGCGGCCTGTTCGCCGGGCTGCTGGCCGTGGCGATGTGCCTGCCGCTGGCGGTGCGGCGCCGCTTCCCCGAGGTCTCCGGCGGGCTGGTGGCGGCCGCCGGCCTGCTCCAGGTGCTGGCGCCGTCGCCGTCGTTCGGGAACGTCGCGGTGCTCATCGCGGTGTACTCCCTGGCCGCCTACGCCCGCCGCTGGGCCGCCCTGGGCGGGCTGGGCCTGGGGCTGTTCGGCGCGCCGGTGTGCGCGCTGCGCTTCTTCACCACCGCCGGGCTGGCCTCGGTCGTGGTCGGGGCGGCGTTCATCGCGCTCACGGTCGTCGTCTCCTGGGCGCTGGGCAGCCTGCGCCGGGCGCAGCGGCAGAACGAGCTGGCGCTGGTGGAGCGGGCGCGGCTGCTGGAGAACGAGCGGGAGAACGAGTCGCGGATGGCGGCCACCGCCGAGCGGCAGCGCATCGCGCGGGAGATGCACGACGTCGTGGCCCACTCGCTGTCGGTGATCATCGCCCAGGCCGACGGCGGCCGCTACGCCGCGGCCGCGGACCCGCAGGCGGCGGTGCGCGTGCTGGAGACGATTTCCGGCACCGGCCGGCAAGCGCTGACGGACATGCGCAACCTGCTGGGCGTGCTGCGGTCCGGGCCCGGCGACGAGCGCGCCCCGCAGCCGGACGCGACGATGATCGGCGACCTGGTCGAGCAGGTCCGCTCCAGCGGCCTGGAGGTCACCGCCGAGGTCAGCGGCGCGGCCCGGGACCTGCCCCCGGCGATGGGCCTGGCGGCGTACCGGATCGTCCAGGAGTCCCTGACGAACGTCCTCAAGCACGCCGGCCCGGCCGCGCGCACGCAGGTGCGGGTCCGGTGGGACCACGACGCCCTGCGGCTGCGGGTGGACGACGACGGCCGGGGGGCCGCCTCGATGGTGCGGCCGAGCCCGGGCGGGCAGGGCCTGGTGGGGATGGCCGAGCGGGCCAAGCTGCACGGCGGGACGGTGACCAGCGGCCCCCGGGCGGGTGGGGGTTTCTCGGTCAGCGCCACCCTTCCCTACAGTTCCTGAGGTGACGACCCCCCCTACGACGGACCGGTCGGACGGCCAGGCGGCCGACGAGCCGGGCGGCCGGGCGATCCGCGTGATCCTCGTCGACGACCAGCAGCTGGTCCGGGCCGGCTTCCGGATGGTCATCGACTCCCAGCCGGACCTGACGGTCGTCGCGGAGGCCTCCGACGGCGCCGACGCGGTGCGGGTGGTGACCTCCACCCCGGCCGACGTGGTGCTGATGGACGTGCGCATGCCGGGGCTGGACGGCATCGAGGCCACCCGGCAGATCACCCGGCAGCTCGGCCAGGACGGCGCCGGCCCGCGGGTGGTGGTGCTCACGACGTTCGACCTCGACGAGTACGTCGTGGCCGCGATCGGCGCGGGCGCCAGCGGGTTCCTGCTCAAGGACGCCCCGCCGGAGGAGCTGCTGGCGGCGGTCCGGACGGTGTTCGCCGGCGACGCGGTGATCGCGGCGAGTTCCACGCGCCGCCTGCTCCAGCACGTCGGCCCGCTGCTGCGGGCCGGGGCCGCCGCGCCCGCGTCGGCGCCGCAGGGGCTGCCGAAGGACCTGACGCCGCGGGAGATGGAGGTCCTGGAGTGCATGGCGCACGGGCTGACGAACTCCGAGATCGCGGCGCGGTTCGTGGTGTCGGAGGCGACGGTGAAGACGCACGTGGGCCGGGTGCTGGCCAAGACGCACTCGCGCGACCGGGTGCAGGCCGTGGTGCTGGCGTTCTCGGCGGGGCTGGTGCAGCCCGGTGAGGTGCTGCGCGACGCCCGCTGAGGTCTCTCGGACGGGAGTTGATCACCGTCGGTGACGAGATGAGCCGAACGCGCCCCTGAGTGCTCACTCCTAGTGCACCATGAGTGACGGTTCGCGATGGCCGCGAGCCACTGAGGGGGGTCTCAGCCATGTTCCACCACCGTGTGCACCGCCGTGTCCACCGCGACACCCGGTACCGCCTGCGCACCGCGGCGCTCACCGCCCCGGCCCTGCTGGCCGCCACCGCCGCCGCGCTCGCCACCGCCGGCCCGGCCGCCGCCACCCCGCGCCCGGCCACCGGCGCCCTGTCCGTGCGCGACGCCGTCGTCACCCTGCACTCCCCCGCCCAGGCCAAACCCCTCACCGACGACTGCTGGACCGGCTGGAGCGGGGCCCTCTGCGGCTACGGGGAGGTCGCCTTCACGCTCACCGGTTTCGACGCCCACGGCGGCGTCCCCTCCTGCGACCCCGAGGACGCCGGCTACTCCGAGACCTGCGAGGAACCCGTCGCCGAACTCGTCGAGACCCGCGGCACCCGCGTCGACCTCGTCGTCCGCTGCGCCGGGAAACTGCTCCCGCGCGTCGCCTCCGTCCCCGTCGTGACCGAACCCACGCACCTCGTCGGCCCCGCCGACGTCAGCGCGTTCAACCGGATCGACAGCGACAGCGCCCGCGTCGCCGTCCTGTTCTACTTCCCCACCCCCAGCCAGGTCGCCGTGTGCGGGGGCGGGGCCACCGAGGTCGTCGCGGCCTCCGCTCGCAACGTCACCGTCGGCTGGGCGGGCACCGGGACCTCCGTCCCCGCCGGCACCCACCGGGTCCCCGGCCTCCACCGCTTCCGGCTGCGCTGACCCCGGACGGGCACGAGCGGCCGGCGGCGTCCTCCCGCGGGATGACGCCCGCCGGCCGCGTCCACCAGCGGTCCCACGCCCCGGATCAGTTCCCGAACCGACGACCCCGGGCCCGGTCCTCCGTAGCGTCGACGACGTCGAGAACGTCTGCGAACGGGGAGATCCGTGTCCGAAACCAGCCAGCGCAGCAGCGCCCCGGCCGTCCTGGAAGCCACCCGCCCGGCGGTGCGCGCCGTCGGGCTGCGCAAGACCTACGGACGCGGCGACGCCGCCGTCCACGCCCTCGCCGGGGTGGACGTGGAGTTCACCCGCGGTGAGTTCACCGCCATCATGGGCCCCTCCGGTTCGGGCAAGTCGACCCTCATGCACTGCCTGGCCGGGCTCGACGACGCCTCCGGCGGGCAGGTGTTCCTGGGCGAGACCGAACTCACCGCCCTCAAGGACGCCGATCTGACCCGGCTGCGGCGCGACCGCATCGGGTTCGTCTTCCAGAGCTTCAACCTGCTGCCCGTCCTGACCGCCGCCGAGAACATCGTGCTGCCGCTGCGGCTGGCCGGCCGCGCCCCCGACCGCGCCTGGCACGACGACGTCGTGGAACGGCTCGGCCTCACCGAACGGCTCGGCCACCGGCCCCACGAGCTGTCCGGCGGCCAGCAGCAGCGCGTCGCCGTCGCCCGTGCCCTGCTGCCCCGCCCCGACGTGGTGTTCGCCGACGAACCCACCGGGAACCTCGACTCCCGCGCCGGCGCGGAGGTCCTGAGCCTGCTGCGCGGCAGCGTCCGCGAGTTCGGGCAGACCGTCGTCATGGTCACCCACGACCCGGTCGCGGCCAGCTACGCCGACCGCGTCGTCCTCATCGCCGACGGCGCGCTCGCGGGCGGGCTGACCCGGCCCACCCCCGACGACGTCATCGACGCCCTGCGCACCTTGGGGGCCTGAACCGTGCTCCGCCTGACCCTGGCCCACCTGCGCGCGCACGGCGCGCGCGTCGTCGCCTCCTGCCTCGCCGTGGTCATCGCGGTGGGTTTCGTGGTGGCGACCCTGTCCCTGAACGCCACCGCCGGCGCGGCCGTCCGGCAGGGCGTCGGCGCGCAGTTCACCGGCAGCGACGTCGTCGTCGAACCCGAGGACGAGTTCGGCGAGGACCGGTCCCTCGACGCGCTGCGGACCACGCTGGCCGACCTGCCCGAGGTCGGCGCCCTCACCGCCGACCGCACGACGTTCGTCGCGCTGCGGCTGCCGGGCCGCAGCGGGTCCACCTACGCCCAGGCCGACGGCACCGGGACCGCGCCGTCCCTGCAGTGGCAGCGGCTGAGCGCCGGGCGCCTGCCCGCCACCGCGGGCGAGGTCGCGGTCTCCGACCGCGTCGACGTCCCGCTGGGCACGCCGATCACGCTGACCCACGACCCGGTCGGCGAGACCGCCGAGCCGTCGGCACCGGTCACCGAGACGGTCACCGTCGTCGGCACCGTCGACCTGACCGGCGACCCGCGCGCCGGGCTGACCCCGCGGGTGTTCGGCACCGACGAGGCCGTGACGTCCTGGGGGGCCACGAGCGTGCACCGGCTGCGGATCGCCGCCGCCGGCGGCCAGGACGCGCTGACGGCCGTCACCGCCGCCACCACCGGCCTGCCCGTCACCGTCTCGACCGGGGACGAGGCGGCGCAACGGGTCGCGGACTCCTACACCGGCCAGGCGGCCGGGCTCACGACGGTCCTGCTGGCCTTCGCCGCGATCGCCGTGCTCGTCGCCGGGCTGGTCATCGCCAACACCTTCGCCGTCCTGCTCGCCCAGCGGACCCGCGAGCTCGCGCTGCTGCGCTGCGTGGGCGCCGAGCGCCGCCAGGTCCGCCGCAGCGTGCTCGGGGAGGCGTTCGCCGTCGGGCTGCTGGCCTCCGCCGCGGGTGTGCTGGCCGGGGCCGGCCTGGCGCGCGCCGTCGCGGCCGTCGCCGGCCGCGTCGACTCCCCCATCCCGCTGACCGACGTGGTCCTGCCCGGCTCGGCGGTGCTGGCCGGCCTGGTGCTCGGCACCGCCGTCACGGTCCTGGCCGCGGCCGTCCCCGTCCGCCACGCCACCCGGGTCGCCCCGCTGGCGGCGCTGCGCCCGGTGGACGTCGCCCCGTCCGGTTCCCCCGCGGGCCGGGTGCGGCTGGTCCTGGGGGTGCTCACCGCGACGGCCGGGACGGCGGCCCTGGTGTTCTTCGCCGTCACCGGCGACCTGCTGCCCGCGGTGGCCGCCGGTGCCGTCAGCTTCCTGGGGTTCCTGCTGCTGGCCCAGCGCCTGGTCCCGGCGGCCGTGTCGCTGGCCGGCCGGCCCTTCCACCGCCTCGGCGGGGTGCCCGCCCGGCTCGCGGCGGGCAACAGCGTCCGCAACCCGCGGCGGACGGCGGCGACGGCCACGGCCCTGGTCATCGGGGTGACCCTGACGACCGCGATGGTCGTGGGCACCGCCTCGACCCGCAGCTCGGCCGCCGCCGGCATCGACGCCTCCTACCCCACCGACGTCGTGGTCTCGGCCCCCGAGCCGCTGGACGCGACGGCGGTGGCGGCGATCGAGGGCACCGGCGGGGTGGCGGCCACGACGCTGGTGAGCGACCTGACGCTCGTCAGCACCGACGGCGCCCTGAGCCTGGGCGTCATCGCGGTGGACCCGGCCGAGGCCGCCGGCGTCGTGCGCTCCCAGGAGCGGACGCCGCTGCCGCGCGACGGGGAGGTCGTCGTCCCCGGCACGACGGCGGAGGCCGCCGGCCTGCGCGAGGGCCAGCGGGTCACGCTGTCGGCCGAGGACCCCGCCACCGGGGCGGCCGGGGGCGGGCCGACCGCCGCGTTCACCGTGCGCGTCGCGCCGGACTCCTCGGCACCGACGGCCGTGACCCGGGCCGACGGGGCGCGGCTGGTCCCGGGGGCGCGGCCCACCAGCGCCTGGGTCCGGCTCGCCGACGGCACCGACGAGGCCCAGGTGGAGACCACCGACGCGATCTCCGAGGCCGTGGCCCAGGTCCTGCCCACCAGCGAGGTCAGCGGCATCGTGTCGGTGCGCAACTCCCTGGACCAGGTGCTCACCACGATGCTGCTGGTGGTGACGGGACTGCTCGCGATCGCCGTGGTCATCGCCCTCATCGGGGTCGGCAACACCCTGGCCCTGTCGGTCGTGGAACGCCGCCAGGAGTCCGGTCTGCTGCGGGCGCTGGGGCTGACGCGGGGCCAGCTGCGCGCGCTGCTGGCCTGGGAGGCGCTGCTGGTGGCCGGGGTGGCCGCCGTCCTCGGGGTCGTGCTCGGCACCGGGTACGGGCTGGCCGGGACGTCCTCGGTGCTGATCCGCGAGACGCCCGTGCGGCTGGACGTCCCGTGGCTGCAGGTGGCCGGGATCGTGGTGGTGGCCGCCGTCGCGGGGGTGCTGGCCTCGGTGCTGCCGGCGCGGCGGGCGGCCCGGACACCCCCGGTCGCCGCGATCGCGGACTGAACCTGCGACGCTGCCGACATGGCTGTGGTGAAGATCAACGCGATCGAGGTGCCGGACGGGTCCGGCCCGGAGCTGGAACGGCGGTTCGCCGCGCGGCTGGGGGCGGTGGAGGGCAGCCCCGGGTTCCTGGGGTTCGAGCTGCTGCGCCCGGTCGCCGGGGAGACCCGCTACTTCGTCTACACGAAGTGGGAGACCGAGGAGGCGTTCCGGGCCTGGGCCGACGGCGGGGCCCGCGAGGCCCACGCCGGCGAGCGCCAGCGCCCGGTGGGGACCGGCGCCTCGCTGCTGGAGTTCGAGGTCGTGCTCGGCGCCGACCCCAGCTGAGGGCCAGCCGGTGCGGATCGTCGAGGAGGGCCGCGCCCGGGGAGCACCCGCGCTGGTGCTGCCGGGGCGCGGCTACGACGTGGACCAGCCCGTCCTGCGGGCGGTCCGCGACGAGCTCGTCGTCGCCGGGCGGCGCGTCCTGGCGCTGTCCTGGGCACAGGGACCGCCCCGGCCGCAGGACGTGCCCGCGCTCGTGCGGTTCCTCCTGGACGACCTGCGGCCCTGCCTGGTCGTGGCGAAGTCCCTGACGACGCTGGGGTTGCCGGTGGCGGCCGACCGGGGGCTGCCGGGGATCTGGCTGACCCCGCTGCTGGACCGGCCGGACGTGGGTCTGGCCGCGGCCCGGTCCCACCCGCGGACCCTGCTGGTGGGTGGGACGGCGGACCCGCTGTGGGACCGCGTGCTCGCGCACGAGAGCGACCGCGAGGTCCTCGAGCTCGACGGGGCCGACCACGCGCTGGAGCACCCCGGCGACCCGGTGCGGACGGCCGAGGACCTCGCCCGGGTGCGGACGGCGGTCCGGGGGTTCCTGGCGGACTGACCCGCTCAGAACTCGAAGAGGTTGCCCCGCAACCCCGCCCCGCCGTACCCGCTGCGCAGGACGCCCCGCCGCCGCAGGACCGGGACGAGGTCGTCGAGGAACCGGTGCAGCGTCACGGGGTGCAGGTCCCCGGACAGCAGGAAACCGTCGTTGCCGGCGTCCTCCCCGAACTCCTCGACGAGGTCGGCGAACTCCTCGGCCGTCCCGACGAGCCCGGTCCGGTCCGCGATCCGCCCCTTGCGGGCCTTGCGGGCCAGCAGTTCCCGCAGCGGCGCGTCGGGCGTCCCGCCGCGCAGCGCGGCGATCGTGCCCCGGGACACGTGGTCCCCGAACACCGCGGGGTCCAGCGGGCGGTCCAGCGGCAGCGCCGTGAGGTCGGTCTCCAGGTCGCTGGACCAGTGCAGCGCCACCTCGCGCAGGACGTCGTCGCCGGGGTCCCGGGACGCCGCGACGAGCCGGTCGGCCTCCTCGCGGCTGGTCACGAGCTCGGGTTTGACGACGAACAGCACGCGCAGGTCGTCGGCCTTGCGCCCGGCCGCCGCGGCGGCGGCCAGGACGCGGGCCCGGTAGGCGCGGACCTGCGCGACGTCCAGGGGGGCGAGGGCGAGCTGGACGTCGGAGCGGGACCCCGCGAACGCCAGCCCGCGCGGTGATCCCCCGGGGGAGACGAGGACGGGTTCGCCGCCGGCGAAGGGCAGCGCGTTGAGCGGGCCGTCGAGGCGGAAGTGCTCGCCGCGGTGCTCGAAGGCGTCGAGGCGCGCCCCGTCGGCGAACCGGCCGGTGACCGGGTCGGCGACGAGCGCGCCGTCGTCCCAGCTGTGCCACAACCGGCGGACGACGTCGATCCACTCCTGCGCCCGGTCGTAGGCGACGTCGTGCGCGACGGGTTCGCGGCCCACGTGCCGGGCGCTGCCGACGTCGGTGACGAGGTTCAGCCCGAACCGGTCGCCCGACAGGTGCTGCAGCGTCGCGGCCTGGCGGGCCGCCAGGTACGGCGGGGTGATGCCGGCGTTGACCGTCGGCACGACGCCGAGGTGGGTCGTGGCCGCGAACAGGTAGGGCGCCAGGAGCAGCGGGTCGTGCTTGGGACCGCCGTACGCCGCGCGCACCCGCAGGTCCAGGGTCGCGGGGTTGCCCAGCGAGACGGCGTCCTCGACGACGACGAGGTCGAACCCGGCGCGTTCGAGGTCCCGGACGGCGTGCGCGTACAGGTCCGGGCGGGTCCAGTCGTCGTTCCACGCCTGGTAGTCCCGGCCCCAGCCCTGCGGGCCGAAACCCCGGGAGAAGAAGTAGCCGAAGTGCTGCAACCGGCCCATCAGGAACCCACCTCCGCCAGCGCCGGCGCATGCGTGGCGGCCAGGGCGCGTTCGAGGTCGGCGACCAGGTCGGCCGGTTCCTCCAGGCCGATGGACAACCGCAGCAACCCGGGCCAGATGCCGGTCTGGAGCCGTTCGGTCTCGGTGCGGTGGGCGTGCGTCGTGCTGGCCGGGTGGATGACCAGGGAGCGCACGTCACCGACGTGCGTCATCCGGGTGAACAGCTGCACGGCGTCGACGAACCGTTGCGCGGCAGGACGTCCACCGGCGAGCGTCACGGAGAACACCGCGCCGGACCCGCGGGGCAGCAGGCGCCGGGCCACCGCGTGCGAGGGGTGCTCGGGCAGGGCGGCGTGGTCGACGGCCACCACCTCGGGCCGCTCCCGCAGCCAGCGCGCGAGGTGCTCGGCCGTGCTGCTCTGCCGGGCCACCCGCAGCGACAGCGTCTCCAGGCCCTGCTGCACGAGGAACGCGTTGAACGGGGAGATCGCCGGTCCCATCCGGGAGGCCACGACACCGCGGGTGTGCTCGACGTAGGCGCGGTGCGGGCCGTGGCGGTCCACCCAGCTCACGCCGCCGAGGACGCCGGCCGGTGCGGTCAGGTGGCCGAACCCGCTCCAGTCGAAACCCTCCCCCGTCACCACGGCCCCGCCGAGGGCGGCGCCGTGCCCGGCGAGGAACTTGCTGGCCGAGTGCACGACGACGTCGGCCCCGTGCTCCAGGGGGCGCAGGAGGTAGGGCGTGGCGAAGGTGTTGTCGACGACGAGGGGGACGCCGTGCCGGTGCGCGACGGCGGCGACGGCGGGCAGGTCCAGGACGGTGTTCTTGGGGTTGGCGACCGACTCGGCGAAGAAGGCGCGGGTGGTGGGGCGCACGAGCCGCTCCCAGTCCTGCGGCCCGGCGGCGAAGTCGACCGCGATGCCCAGCCGGGCGAAGTTCTCCAGGAACAACCCGCGGGACCCCTCGTACAGGTCGGCGGCGGCCACGAGGTGGTCCCCGGCACCGAGGATCCCCAGGAGCGCGACGGTGAGGGCGGCCTGCCCGGTGCCGAGCAGGACGGCGTCGGTGCCGCCCTCCAGGACGGCGAGCCGGCGTTCCACCGCGGCCGTCGTCGGGTTCGCCATCCGCGTGTAGACGTACCCGTCGTCCTCCCCGGCGAAGCGGGCCCGGGCCTGCTCGAAGTCGTCGAAGACGAACCCCGCGGTGAGGTGGACGGGGGTGACGCGGGCGCCGGTCACGGGGTCGGGTTCAGCCCCGGCGTGGACCTGCTGGGTGGCGAAGGACAGGGGGGTGTGCGGGACGTGCGGCATCGCGGGACCTTCCGGGAGCGGTTTCGAGGACGTCGGGGCGGTCAGGCCCGACAGGTCGTCCCGGCACCGCGCAGCAGGTCGATCACGAGACGTCGCGTCAGCGGTGCGTGCTCCATCGGGGTTCCTCTCCCATCGGTCCTGGCGGGAGCACCTACCCGGGAGGGCGGTTGCTGCGGCGTCGACGAGCCAGGTCTCTCGGCCGCTCTGGATGGCTCCCCCAGTGGAGGGCACGCGACGCCGACCTGTCAAGCGCTTCACACGATCGGGGGCGGCGGAACCCGGTGCCCTCGACGAACCCGCCGGCGTCGTCACCCCTCACCGGGCTCGCCCGCCGGAGAGGACGTCGAGCACGGCGACGAGCCGCGCCCGCCCCTCAGCGCCGTCGCACCCGGATCGGGCCCTTCGCGGTCGAGGGGTCGACGACGCGACCGCCCTGGGTGATCTCGGCCTCGCCGGCGGCCACGAGCCGGCGCGCGGCGGACCGCGCCGGTTCCACCAGCCCGCGCCAGTCGTCGTCACCGCCGACGGCGCGGGCCACCTCGCTGGGGCAGACGGTCTTGGAGGGACCCCGCTCGTCGAGCAGCCGGCGCAGCGTCGCCTCGAGGTCGGCGTCGAGGTCCTTCGACGACCGGGCCCGGCGGCGGCAGGCGTCGGAGCAGTACTTCACCGCGTCCCAGTCGCGCTCCCACTTCTTGCGCCAGGTGATGGTCCGGCCGCAGACGGCGCAGTCCTTGGCGGCCGGGGTCGCCGCCCGGGTCGTCCTGCGTGTGGGCACGGCCACCTCCTCCGGCGCCCAACGTGACACACCTCGGGTGCGTCCGCGACGGGAGCGGGCTAGGTTGGCCCCTGACACTTGCACGTTCAACGACTCGGGAGGCCCCAGTGAGCGACGTGAAGCTCGCGATCGTCTACTACTCCGCCACCGGCACGGTCCGGACGATGGCCGAGAGGCTCGCCGCCACCGGCGAGCAGGCCGGCGCGGAGGTCCGGCTGCGCCAGGTCCAGCGCCAGCCCACCGGCGGGGAGAAGGCCGCCACCGACGAGCAGGCCGCCGAGGCCGAAGCGGGCAGGGGCGCTCCGGGCGTCACCGCCGAGGACGTCGTGTGGGCCGACGCGGTGCTGTTCGGCTCCCCCACCCGCTACGGCAACATCGCCGGGCAGCTGAAGACCTTCATCGACTCCCTCGGCCCGCAGTGGGCCCAGGGCCAGCTGGCCGACAAGGTCTACGCCGGCTTCACCGCCTCCCAGACCGCCCACGGCGGCCAGGAGACCACCCTCATCGCGCTGTACAACACGATCTACCACTTCGGGGGGATCATCGTCCCGCCCGGCTACACCGACGGTTCGAAGTTCGTCGACGGCAACCCCTACGGCGTCAGCCACGTCACCGGCGGCGCCAACGACATCCCCGTCGGCGACGTCACGAACACCGCGCTGGACCACCTCGTGCAGCGCGTCGTGGGCCTCACCCGCAAGCTCAAGGGCTGAGCACCCCCATCACGACGGGACCCCCGCACCCCGGGAGGGGTGCGGGGGTCCCGGTGCTCGCGGGTCAGCGGGCGGCGGAGCCCTCGACGTAGTCGGAGTTGTCCGACTTCACCCACGCCATGAGCTTGCGCAGCTCGCGGCCGGTGGCCTCGATCGGGTGCTGCTCACCCTTGGCGCGCAGCTCCTTGAACTTCGGGGCCCCGGCGTCCTGGTCCTCGATGAAGTTGCGGGCGAAGGTGCCGTCCTGGATGTCCTTGAGGACGTCCTTCATGCGCTCCTTGACCGAGGCGTCGATGACGCGCGGGCCGGAGATGTAGTCGCCCCACTCGGCGGTGTCCGAGACGCTCCAGCGCTGCTTGGCGATGCCACCCTCGTACATGAGGTCGACGATCAGCTTCAGCTCGTGCAGGCACTCGAAGTAGGCGACCTCCGGCTGGTAGCCGGCCTCGATGAGGACCTCGAAACCGGTCTGCACGAGGGCGGAGGCGCCACCGCACAGGACGGCCTGCTCACCGAACAGGTCGGTCTCGGTCTCTTCGGTGAAGGTGGTCTTGATGCCGCCGGCGCGCAGGCCGCCGATGGCCTTGGCGTAGGCCAGGGCCAGCTCCCAGGCGTGACCGGTCGCGTCCTGCTCGACGGCGACGATCACCGGGACGCCGCGGCCGTCGACGTACTCGCGGCGCACCAGGTGACCCGGGCCCTTGGGGGCGACCATGACGACGTCGACGTCGACCGGGGGCTTGATGTAGCCGAAGCGGATGTTGAAGCCGTGGCTGAAGAACAGCGCCTTGCCGGCGGTCAGGTTCGGCTCGATGGCCTCGGCGTACAGACCGCGCTGCAGGTGGTCCGGCACCAGGACCATGATCACGTCGGCGGCCTTGGCGGCCTCGAACGGGGTGAGGACGGTCAGGCCCTGCTCGGTCGCCTTGGCCGTGGACTTCGAGCCCTCCTTGAGGCCGACGACCACGTCGACGCCGGAGTCGCGCAGCGACAGCGCGTGGGCGTGGCCCTGGCTGCCGAAGCCGATGACGGCCACCTTCTTACCGGTGATCTTGGACAGGTCGGCGTCGTCGTCGTAGAACATCTCGGCCACGTGGGGTTCTCTCCTCGGGTTTCTTCTCGGGGGTCGTGCGGGTCAGGCGGAACGCAGCGCGCGGTCGGAGATCGCGCGCCCACCGCGGGCGAGCGCCACCGAACCGGACTGCACCAGTTCGCGGATGCCGAACGGCTCCAGCACGCGCAGCAGCGCGGCCAGCTTGTCCGGGCTGCCGGTCGCCTCCACCGTCACCGCGTCGGGAGACACGTCGACGACGTGCGCGCGGAACAGCTGCACGGTGTCGAGCACCTCCCCGCGCGCCGAGGCGTCGGCCCGGACCTTCACGAGCAGCAGCTCGCGCTGGACCGAGGCGCCGTCCTCCAGCTCGACGATCTTCAAGACGTTGACCAGCTTGTTGAGCTGCTTCGTCACCTGCTCCAACGGCTGCCGCTCCACGTCGACGACGATGGTCATCCGGGAGATCTCGGCGCGCTCGGTCGGTCCGACCGTGAGGGAGTGGATGTTGAAGTTCCTGCGCGCGAACAGCGAGGTGACGCGCATCAGGACACCGGGTCGGTTCTCGACCAGGACGGACAGGGTGTGGCGGGACATCAGGAGATCACCATCTCTTCGCCGTCCTCGGAGGACACGATGTCGGAGTCGACCTCGCGGTCCCACTTCGGCGACAGGCCGCGGGCGTACTGGATGGCGTCGTTGCTCACGCCGGCCTCGACCATCGGCCAGACCATGGCGTCGCGGTGGACGCGGAAGTCGATGACGACGGGAACGTCGTTGATCGCCAGGGCCTTCTCGATCGTGGCGTCGACGTCCTCGGGCCGGTCGCAGCGCAGCCCGACGCAGCCGTAGGCGTCGGCGAGCTTGACGAAGTCGGGGATGGGCGCGGCGTGCTCGCCGTGGTGGTCACCGGAGTGCAGGTCGGTGTTGGAGTACCGCTCGGAGTAGAAGAGCGTCTGCCACTGCCGGACCATGCCCAGGGAGGAGTTGTTGATGATGGCGACCTTCAGCGGGATGCCGTTGAGGGTGCAGGTCGCCAGCTCCTGGTTGGTCATCTGGAAGCAGCCGTCGCCGTCGATGGCCCACACGACGGTGTCCGGCCGCCCGACCTTGGCGCCCATCGCGGCCGGCACGGAGAAGCCCATGGTGCCCAGGCCGCCGGAGTTGATCCAGGTGCGCGGGTTCTCGTACCGGATGAACTGCGCGGACCACATCTGGTGCTGGCCGACGCCGGCGACGTACACGGCCTCGGGGCCGGTGAGGGCGCTGATGCGCTCCAGGACGAACTGGGGGGCCAGGGTGCCGTCGGCGGAGTCGGCGTACCCCAGCGGGTACGTCTCCTTCCAGGACCGGGTCTGCTCCGTCCACGCCGTGAGGTCGGCGCGGCCGGCCTCGAACTCGGCCGCGACGGCGGCCGTGAGCTCGGCGATGACGAGCTTGGCGTCGCCGACGATCGGGACGTCGACCTCGCGGTTCTTGCCGATCTCGGCCGGGTCGATGTCGGCGTGGATGACCTTGGCCTCGGGGGCGAAGCTGGACAGCTCGCCGGTGACGCGGTCGTCGAACCGGGCCCCGAGGGTGATGAGCAGGTCGGACTTCTGCAGGGCCGTGACGGCCGCGACGGTGCCGTGCATGCCGGGCATGCCCAGGTTCTGCGGGTGCGAGTCGGGCAGCGCGCCGCGGGCCATGAGCGTGGTGACGGCGGGGATGCCGGTGAGGTCGGCCAGGGCGCGCAGCTCGGCCGAGGCGTCGGCCTTGATGACGCCGCCGCCGACGTACAGCACGGGGCGCTCGGCCGCGGCGATGAGCCGGGCCGCCTCGCGGATCTGCTTGCCGTGCGGGCGCACGACGGGGCGGTAGCCGGGCAGGTCGACGGTCTCGGGCCAGGTGAAGGACGTCGTGGCCTGCAGCGCGGACTTCGCGACGTCGACCAGGACGGGGCCGGGCCGGCCGGTGGCGGCGAGGTGGAAGGCCTCGGCGACGGTGCGCGGGATGTCGGCCGGGTCGGTCACCAGGTAGTTGTGCTTGGTGATCGGCGTGGTGATGCCCGCGATGTCGGCTTCCTGGAAGGCGTCGGTGCCGATGGCCTTGGCGCCCACCTGACCGGTGATGGCGACCATCGGGACCGAGTCCATGTTGGCGTCGGCGATGGGGGTGACGAGGTTCGTCGCCCCGGGGCCGGAGGTGGCCATGCAGACCCCGACCTTGCCGGTGGCCACGGCGTACCCCTCGGCCGCGTGGCCGGCGCCCTGCTCGTGCCGGACGAGGATGTGCCGGATGTGCGGGGAGTCCATGAGGGGGTCGTAGGCCGGCAGGATCGCGCCGCCCGGGATGCCGAAGACGACCTCGACCCCTACCGCCTCGAGGGAGCGGACGAGGCTCTGGGCGCCGGTGAGCTCGGCGACGGGGAGCTTGGGGTCCAGGGGCAGTTGCTCTGGCATCTGGGTGTCCTCCTCGGGCGGTGCCGTCCACGGTGTCGTGCTCCGGACGCCCGGCGTGTTCGGTCCGCCGGACGCAAAAAGACCCCTCAGCCAGGGAAGGCGTGTGAGGGGTCGCGCGCTCGGCCGAACTGACTCAGCCGGCGCGCTGTCCGATGGCTACGAGGAACCGCATGGGGGGAACGGTAGTCCCCTCTCGGCCCCGTGTCAGCCGGCGGACCCCCGCGTCTCACCATGTGAGACGCGGGGTCCAACCCCTGGACGGCTCAGCGGCAGACGGCGCCGGTGGAGGCGGACTGCACCTGCTTGGCGTACTTGGCCAGCACCCCGCGCGTGAACACCGGCGGCAGCGGCTCCCAGCCCTCGCGGCGCGCCGCCAGCTCCTCGTCGTCGACGAGGACCTCCAGCGTCTTGCCGGCGACGTCGAGGCGGATCCGGTCGCCGTCGCGCACGAACGCGACGGGGCCGCCGTCGACGGCCTCGGGGGCGATGTGGCCCACGCACAGCCCCGTCGTCCCGCCGGAGAAGCGGCCGTCGGTCAGCAGGAGCACGTCCTTGCCCAGCCCGGCGCCCTTGATCGCCCCGGTGATCGCGAGCATCTCGCGCATCCCCGGACCGCCCTTGGGACCCTCGTAGCGGATGACGACGACGTCGCCGGCCGAGATGGTGCCGTCCTCCAGCGCGTCGAGCGCGGCGCGCTCGCGCTCGAAGACGCGCGCGGTGCCCTCGAAGACCTCGGAGTCGAAGCCGGCGCTCTTCACGACGGCCCCGCCCGGGGCGAGGTTGCCGGTGAGGACCGTGATGCCGCCGGTCTTGTGGATCGGGTTGTCCAGCGC
The DNA here is from genome assembly GCF_050871975.1 of Kineococcus rugosus. Taxonomy (NCBI): domain Bacteria; kingdom Bacillati; phylum Actinomycetota; class Actinomycetes; order Kineosporiales; family Kineosporiaceae; genus Kineococcus; species Kineococcus rugosus. Next base: position 102,112 of record NZ_JBJLSJ010000005.1, read on the forward strand.
GCGCAGCACGACGCCGTCGACGTCCGGCGGGGCGATGTCGGCGAGGTTCTCGGCCATCGTCTTCCCGGTGACGGTCAGCGCGTCGCCGTGCAGCAGCCCGGCGTCGAGCAGGGCGCGCATCACGACGGGGATGCCGCCGATGCGGTCGACGTCGACCATGACGTGCTTGCCGAACGGCTTGAGGTCGCCCAGGTGCGGCACCTTCCCGGCGATGCGGTCGAAGTCGGCCAGCGTCAGGTCGACCTCGGCCTCGTAGGCGATCGCGAGCAGGTGCAGGACGGCGTTGGTGGACCCGCCCAGGGCCATGACGACGGCGATGGCGTTCTCGAACGCCTCCTTGGTGAGGATCTGCCGGGCGGTGATCCCGCGCCGCAGCAGCCCCACGACGGCCTCGCCGGACTTGCGGGCGAACCCGTCGCGGCGGCGGTCGGTGGCCGGCGGGGCGGCGCTGCCGGGCAGCGACATCCCCAGCGCCTCGGCGGCGGCGGCCATGGTGTTCGCGGTGTACATGCCGCCGCAGGCCCCCTCGCCGGGGCAGATGGCGCGCTCGATGACGTCGACGTCCTCGCGCGACATCAGCCCGCGCGCGCACGCCCCGACGGCCTCGAAGGCGTCGATGAGCGTCACCTCGTGCTCGCTGCCGTCGGACAGCTTGGCCCGGCCGGGCAGGATCGTGCCGGCGTACAGGAACACGCTGGCCAGGTCCAGGCGCGCGGCGGCCATCAGCATGCCCGGCAGGGACTTGTCGCAGCCGGCGAGCAGCACCGAGCCGTCGAGGCGCTCGGCGCTCATGACGGTCTCGACGGAGTCGGCGATGACCTCGCGGGAGACCAGCGAGAAGTGCATCCCCTGGTGCCCCATGGAGATGCCGTCCGAGACCGAGATGGTGCCGAACTCCAGCGGGTACCCGCGGGCGGCGTGCACGCCGTCCTTGACGGCCTTGGCGAGGCGGTCCAGGGACAGGTTGCACGGGGTGATCTCGTTCCAGCTCGACGCGACGCCGATCTGGGGCTTCTCCCAGTCGTCGTCGCCCATGCCGACCGCCCGCAGCATCCCGCGCGACGCGGTGGCCTCCAGACCGTCGGTGACCTGGCGGCTGCGCGGTTTGACGTCGATTCCATCAGCAGGGCTCACACCCGGAGTCTAGGTCCCCCCTCCGTTGACCGCCGGGGGCGCGCGGGCTAGCGTGACGCTCGCCGTGAACGTTCACGGCCCCACCCCGGCCCGAAGGAGCGCCCCCCGTGCCCACCTCCCCCACCCGCTGGGCCGTGCTCGGCCCCGGTGGCATCGCCCACCGGTTCGCCTCCCAGCTGCCCTTCGCCGACGCCGAGCTCGTCGCCGTCGGCTCCTCCCCCACCCCCGCGGGGGCCGAGCGCGCCCGGGCCTTCGCGGCCGAGTTCGCCCCCGACGCCTTCGTCGGCGACTACGACGCGGTCCTGGCCCGCGAGGACGTCGAGGCGGTCTACGTCAGCACCGTCCACGTCACCCACGCCCGGCTCGCCCTCGCCGCGGTCCGCGCCGGCAAGCACGTGCTCGTCGAGAAGCCCTTCGCCCCCAACCACGGCACCGTCATGGCGATGGTGGACGCGGCCCGCCGCTCCGGCGTCCACGTCCTCGAGGCGTACATGTACGCCCACCACCCGCAGTTCCAGAAGGTCCTGCAGCTCGTGCGCGAGGGCGCGGTCGGCACCGTCCAGCACGTCGACGCGAGCTTCTCCTTCGCCACCGGGAAGAAGGAGGGACGGCTCTACGACGCCGCCCTCGCCGGCGGCGGCATCCTCGACGTCGGCGGCTACCCCGTCTCGGCCGCGCACCTCGTCGCCGGCGCCGCCCTCGGCCACCCGGCCGCGGTCGAGTCCTTCTCCGCGCGGGGCACCGTCGGCGAGACCGGCGTCGACGAGTGGGCCGTCGCCTCGATCACCTTCGCCGGCGGGGTCACGGCCTCGGCCCGCACCGGGGTCGCGCTGTCCGAACCGCAGTCCGTGACGGTGTACGGCTCCGCCGGGACGATCCACCTGCCCGACCCGTGGACGATCCTCGGCGACACCCGCGTCGTGCTCACCCGGCCCGGCGCCGACCCCGAGACGTTCGCCTTCGACCCGGAACTGCCGGAGAACAAGGCGTACGCCCTGGAGGCCCGGGCCCTGGTGTCGGACGCCGAGCCCGCGTTCGGCCTCGACGACACCCTGGCCGTCAACGCCCTGCTGAACCGCTGGCGCGACGCGATCGGGCTGCGCTACCCGTTCGAGACCGACACCGCCGACATCCCCACCGTCTCGGGGCTGCCGCTGCGGCGCGCCGAACCCACGGCCATGAAGTACGGCCGCATCCCCGGCCTGGACCGCGAGGTCTCCCGCCTGGTCATGGGCTGCGACAACCAGCCCGACCTCGCGCACGCCTCGGCGATCTTCGACGCGTTCGTCGAGGCCGGCGGGAACACGTTCGACACCGCGTGGCTGTACGGCATGGGCAAGTACGAGGAACTGCTCGGCCGCTGGATGGCCAACCGCGGGAACCGCGCGGACCTCAACGTCATCGTCAAGGGCTGCCACACGCCGCACAACGACCCCGAGTCGCTGACCCGGCAGCTGTTCGAGTCCTTCGAGCGGCAGGGCCACGACCACGCCGACATCTACATGATGCACCGCGACAACGAGGAGATCCCCGTCGGGGAGTTCGTCGACGTCCTCGACGAGCACGCCTCGGCCGGGCGCATCACCGTCTACGGCGGCTCGAACTGGTCCACCGCCCGCGTCGACGAGGCCAACGAGTACGCGGCGAAGAACGGCAAGCGCCCGTTCACGGTGCTGTCCAACCACTTCGGTCTCGCCGAGGCCTACGACGTGCCGTGGGCCGGGTGCCGCCACGTCACCGATCCCGAGTCGAAGCGGTGGCTGAGCGAGCGGGACATCGCCCTGCTGCCGTGGAGCTCGCAGGCCCGCGGGTTCTTCGCCCGCGCGAACCCGGACGACACCAGCGACGCCGAACTGGTGCGCTGCTACTACTCCGACGCCAACTTCGAGCGCAAGGCGCGCGCCGAGAAGCTCGGCCGCGAGCTCGGGGTCCCGGCCACGGCGATCGCGCTGGCGTTCGTGCTCGCCCAGCCGTTCCAGGTGTTCGCGCTGTTCGGCCCCCGCACGATCGCCGAGGCGCGCTCGTCGATGACGGGCCTGGGCGTGGAACTCACCCCCGAGCAGGTCGCCTGGCTGGACCTGCGCGAGGGGTGAGCGGGACGACTCCGGCCCGGGCGGCGACGATCGTCGACGTCGCCCGGGCCGCGGGGGTCTCGCGGCAGACCGTGACGCGCGCCGTGCACGACATGGCCGGGATCAGCCCCGCGACCCGCGCCCGCGTCCTGGCCGCGGCGCGGGACCTGAACTACCACCCGTCGCGCTTCGGGCGCGGGCTGGTCAAACCCGCGGCCCGCACCCTGGGCCTGCTGGTGGGCGACCTCACGAACCCCTACTACGCCGAGCTCGCCTCGACGGTCCTGCGGCTGGCCGCCGACCGCGGCTGGAACGTCGTCATGGCCGAACCCGGCTCCGCGGACGGCCTGGCCGGCGGGGCGGACGCGGTCGTCGCCTTCACCGGCCTCCCGCTCGACCCGCCCAGCCCGGCGGCCCCCAACCTGCCGGTGGTCGAGATCGACCCGCCCCGCACCCGGCCCGGGCACGGGCGCGTGGAGTTCGAGCGCGACCGCGCCACGGGCGAGGCCGTGCGGCACCTGCTGGAGCGGGGCGCGCGCCGGCCCGTCGTGCTGGACCGGGAGGGTTCGACCTCGCGGGGGCGGGCGTTCGTCGCCGCGTTCCGCGCGCAGGGCGTCGAACCCGTCGTCGCCGGCCGCGAGTCCGGCTGGGAGGACCTGCGGCGGCACGCCCCGGACGCCGTCGTGGCCTTCAACGACCTCGACGGGTTCCGGTTGCTGCGCGACCTCGCCCGGGCGGGGGTCGCGGTGCCCGGCGAGGTCAGGGTCGTCGGCGTCGACGGCCTCGGCGTCGGGGAGTACGTCACCCCGCGGCTGTCGACGCTCGCGATCGACCTGGCCGAGGTCGCCCGCAGCGCGCTCGACCTCGTCGCCGAGCTCAGCGAGCGGCGGGTGGAGGACCCGGTGCGGGTGGTGGCCCACCGCTTCCTGGCCCGGGAGTCCACCTGAGACGCTGACGGCGCGGACGGCGCCGACGGGCGCGGCCCCCCGGACGTGGTCGCGGTGGGCGCGAGCCGGAGGGGCCGGTCACGGGCCGGTCGGCCCGGCCGGGGTCAGGACCGCGGCAGACCCAGCTTCCGCAGCGAGGCCCGGACGTCGGCGGCCTCCCAGCCCAGCCGGCCCTCGGACCAGGTCGGCGCCGGCAGCGCCCCGCGGCCGACGAGGGAGTGCAGCGTCGCGACGTCGACGTCGTAGCGGTGGCTGACCTGGAGCAGGGTGAGCTTGTCCATCGGATCCGATTCTCGAGGGCGACGCGAGGGCGACGAGGTGGGCCGGGGCGATCAGGCCAAACGACCCGATGATACCCGCTGCCGCCGCGCCCTGGGAAGGGCCGTCCCCGTCCGCCCCGCGCCGGGGGACCGCCGGTCAGTAGACGTCGCGCACGTACCGCTTGCCCGCCGCCAGCTCCCGCACGTACGCGGCCGCGGCGTCGGGGTCCATCCCGCCGTGCTCGGCCACGACGTCGCGCAGGGCCGCGTCGACGTCCTTGGCCATCCGGGCGGCGTCCCCGCAGACGTACACGTGGGCGCCGTCCTCGATCCAGCGCCACAGCTCCTCGCCGTGGCGGCGCACCCGGTCCTGGACGTACACCTTCTCCGGCTGGTCGCGGGAGAACGCCAGGCTGAGGCGGGTGAGCAGGCCGTCCTCGCGCCAGGCCTCGAACTCCTCGCGGTAGTACCAGTCGGTGCGCGAGCTGCGCTCGCCGAAGAACAGCCAGTTCCGGCCGGCGGCGCCGGTGGCGCGGCGGTGCTGGAGGAACCCGCGGAACGGGGCGACCCCGGTGCCGGGCCCGATCATCACCATCGGCGCGTCGGGGTCGGCCGGGGGCCGGAACGCGGGCGAGGGCTGCACGAAGACGCGCAGGTCGACGCCCTCGGCCCGGTCGGCGAGGAACGTGGAGCAGACCCCGTGCCGCACGGGGTCGCCGAACCGGACGGCGGAGACCGTCAGCTGCACCTCGTCGGGGTGGGCCTGCGGGGCCGAGGAGATCGAGTACTGCCGCGGCTGCAGCGGTTTGAGCAGGTTCCGCCACTCCGCGGGCCCGGCGGCGACCGGGAAGTGCCGCAGGACGTCGACGGTCTGCCGCCCCCGGCACCACTGCGGGGTCGGGGCCCCGGCGCGGGAGTGCCGGCCGACGAAGCCCAGCAGGTCCGCGGTGGGCCGGGTCAGGTCGAGCCCGGCGAGCTCCTCCGGTTCCAGACCGGTCAGGGACGCGACCTCCTGCACCAGGCGCGGGTCGTGCACGGGCCACACGCCCAGGGAGTCCCCGGCCTGGTAGTCCAGGCGCTCGTCGCGGGACAGGCCGACCAGCCGCACCTCCTTGGACGACCCGTCGCCGGTGAGCCGGACGTTGCGGACCAGCCGGGAGGTGCACGGGTCCTTGCGGGTCGGGCGGGCCGTGCGCTGTGCGGGGATCGCGGCCGGGGCGAGGGACGGGGAGAGGGACGGGGCGGGGGGCGCGGGCCGGTCCCCCAGCAGCGACGCGACGCGCTCGCTCCACCGCGCGGCGAGCTCGTCCTCGCCGGGCTCGCAGTCCACCCGCTCCAGCAGGCGGGTCGCGCCGAGCTCGGCGAACCGCTCGTCGAGGCGGCGGCCGTGGCCGCAGAAGTCGCTGTAGCTGGAGTCGCCCAGGGCCAGGACGGCGAACCGCCCCTCCAGCCGCGGCGCGTCGGGGGCGGCCAGCCGTTCCCAGAACGCCTCCCCGTTGTCCGGGGGGCCGCCGTCGCCGAAGGTGCTGGAGACCAGCAGCGTCGTCGGGGCCAGCCGGGCCGGGTCCGCCTCGTCCATCCCGCGCAGCGCGACGCGGACCCCGGCCGACTCCAGGACCTGAGCGGCACCGCGGGCGTGCTCCTGCGCCGACCCGGTCTGGGAGGCGTACAGCACGAGCACCTCGGGCTCCTGCGCGCCGGCGGGCTCGGCGGCGGCGGTGTCGGCGGTGGCCCCGGCGAAGGTGCCGGCGAGGAAGCCGTCGACCCAGGCGCGCTCGGGCGCGGGGAACGGCGCCGACGGCGGCAGCACCGGGGTGAACCCCGGGGCGGGGCCCAGGGCGTGCAGGAACCCGTCGAGGTAGCGCCGCTGCCGGTCGTCGAGCTCCGGCGGGGCCGCGCGCTCCCCCGGGACGGCCGGGGCGGCCGGTGCGTCGGGGACGGCGGCGGCCACCCGGGTCAGCGACACCGCGCACACCTTGAACTCCGGCTGGAAGCTGTCGGGGTCGACGGCGTCGTTCGTCACGGCGTTCACGGCGAGGTCCTCCCCGACGGTGTCGTTCCAGTGGAAGGGGGCGAAGCAGCACCCGGGCAGCACCCGGTCGGTGACGACGGCGGGCAGCACCGCGCGCCCGCGCCGGGACGCGACCTCCACCCGGTCGCCCTCGGCGATGCCCAGGCGGGCCGCGTCCTGCGGGTTCACCTCCACGAACGGGCCCGGGTCCAGCCGGTTGAGCTTGTCGACCTTCCCCGTCTTGGTGAGGGTGTGCCACTGGTGCTGCACGCGGCCGGTGTTCAGCACGAAGGGGTGCTCGTCGTCGGGCAGCTCGGCGGCCGGGACGAAGGGCCGCGGCCAGAACACGGCCTTCCCGCTCGGGGTGGGGAACGTCATGGTCCCCTCGCCGGTGACGTACCGCTGGGGGTTGCGGGCGGGCCCGCCGGGCGCCGCGGGCCACTGCACGGGCCCCTCCCGCAGCCGCTCGTGGTCCACCCCGCGCAGGTCGTACCCGGTGTGCGGGTTGGAGAACCGGCGGATCTCCTCGAAGACCTCGGCGGCGCTGCGGTGGGCGAACTGCTCGGTGAACCCCGCGGCCCGGGCGACGCGGGCGATGAGCTCCCAGTCCGGGGTGGCGTCGCCGACGGGGTCGGCCGCCTGCGGCAGCAGCGTCATCGTGCGCTCGGAGTTCACCGCGACCTGGTCGGACTCCGCCCACAGCGTCGCCGGCAGCAGCACGTCGGCGTACGGGGTCGTCTCGTTGAGGGCGAACGCGTCCTGGACGACGACGAAGTCGCAGCGCCGCAACGCCTCCACGACGGTCGCGCGGTTGGCGACCGAGGCGACCGGGTTGGTGCAGATGATCCAGCAGGCCTTGACCTCGCCGGCGGCCATGCGCTGGAACAGGTCGATCGTCCCGGTCCCGGCCTCGGCGCGCAGCGTCCCCGGTGCCAGGCCCCACACGTCCTCGGTGAAGGCGCGGTCGGCCTCGACGAGCACCGAGCGCTGCCCCGGCAGCCCCGGCCCCATGTAGCCCATCTCCCGGCCGCCCATCGCGTTCGGCTGCCCCGTGAGGGAGAAGGGCCCGCTGCCCGGGCGGCCGATGGCGCCCGTGGCCAGGTGCAGGTTCACCAGGGCGTTGGTGTTCCAGGTGCCGTGGACGCTCTGGTTCAGGCCCATCGTCCAGCAGCTCATCCAGTCCCGGGTCCCGGCGAGGATCTCCGCGGCCCGGCGCAGGTCGGCCTCGGGCACCCCGGTGATCTCGGCGACCCGGGCGGGCGGGTGGTCGGCGACGACTCCGGCCATGCCCTCCCAGCCCACGGTGTTCGCGGCGACGAACGCCTCGTCCACCGCGCCGGCCTCCACGAGCAGGTGCAGCAGGCCGTTGAGCAGCGCCAGGTCCGTCCCGGGCCGCACGGGCAGGTGGAGGTCGGCGGCCTCGGCCGTCGCGGTGCGCCGGGGGTCCACGACGATCAGCTTCGCCCCGGCCGCGCGGACCCGGTCCATCATCCGCAGGAACAGGATGGGGTGGCAGTCGGCCGTGTTGGAGCCGACGACCAGGAACGCGTCGGCGTGGTCGAAGTCGTCGTAGGACCCGGGAGGGCCGTCGGCCCCCAGGGACTGCTTGTAGCCGGTCCCGGCGCTGGCCATGCACAGCCGGGAGTTGGACTCGATCCGGCTGGTGCGCCAGAAGCCCTTGGCGAGCTTGTTGGACAGGTACTGCGCCTCGATGGACATCTGCCCGGACACGTAGACCGCCACCGAGTCCGGCCCGTGCTCGGCGATGGTCGCCGCGAACCGGTCGGCCACCCGGCGGACCGCGTCGTCGAGGGGCACCGCCCGCACCGGCCCGCCGCGCTCGTCGCGCACCTGCGCCGTCTCCAGCCGTCCGGGTGCGGTCATGAAGGCCGCGCTGGTGGCACCCTTGGTGCACAGCCGGCCCCGGTTGGTGGGGTGCTCCTTGTCGCCGGAGACCTTCGCGACGGTCCGCCGGCCCGTCAGCGGGTCCGTCGCCACGTCCAGGACCACGCCGCACCCCACCCCGCAGTAGGAGCAGGCGCTGCGGACGGAGGTGGTCTGGGGCGGCGGCACGCGCCGCAGTCAACCCCGGCGCCGTTGCCGCCCCGTTTCCCTCGTGTTGCGCCCGTGGTGCGCTCTCCTCACAGGCCCCCGCCACGGCCGTGAGGACAACGTGACGCCGCCGCAACGGCGAGGGTGACCAGCCGTAACGCGCCGTCCCTACGGTCGGGGCATGACCCTCGACACCCGCACCATCCCGGCCCCCCGGTCCGGCCGCTGGGTCGACGACCACGACCCCGAGGACGTCACCCAGTGGCAGGCCACCGGCCGCCGGGTCGCGCAGCGCAACCTCTGGCTGTCCATCTTCGCCGAGTTCCTCGGCTTCTCGGTCTGGCAGCTGTGGACGATCGTCACCCCGTCCCTGAACGGTGCGGGCTTCTCGCTGACCGCGGACCAGATGTTCTGGCTCATCGCGGTGCCGAACCTCGTCGGGGCCACGCTGCGCTTCCCGTACACGTTCGCGGTGCCGCGGTTCGGCGGCCGCAACTGGACGATCGTCTCGGCGCTGCTGCTGGTCGTCCCCTGCGTCGGGCTCGCGGTCGTGGTGCAGAACCCGGACACCCCGTTCTGGGTCATGGTCCTGGTGGCCGCGACGGCCGGGGTCGGGGGCGGGAACTTCGCCTCCAGCATGGCGAACATCTCGTTCTTCTACCCCGAGCGGGAGAAGGGGGCGGCGCTGGGGCTGAACGCCGCCGGCGGGAACCTCGGGGTCGCCGTCGTGCAGCTCGTCGTCCCGATCGTCGTCGTCATCGGCGGGGGGCTCGCCCTGGAGCGCGCCGGGCTGGTCGTCATCCCGCTGGCGGTGCTCGCGGCGGTGCTGGCCTGGCGCTACATGGACAACCTGTCGACGGCCAAGGCCGACTTCGCCGGGTACGCGGCCGCGGTGCGGAACAAGCACACCTGGATCATCTCGTTCCTGTACATCGGGACGTTCGGGTCGTTCATCGGGTACGCGGGTGTCTTCCCCACGCTCATCAAGCAGGAGTTCCCGCAGGTCACCTTCGACTGGGGGTTCCTCGGCCTGCCGCAGGTCCCGCTCACCCTGGCCTTCCTCGGCGCGCTCGTCGGGTCGATGGCCCGCCCCACCGGCGGGAAGCTGGCCGACCGGTTCTCCGGGGCGAACATGAGCATGGCCGCCTACGGCGTCATGGCCCTGGGCGCGCTGGGCGCCATCGCGAGCCTGGGCACGGGCAGCTTCGCGGGGTTCTTCGTGAGCTTCCTCGTCCTGTTCGTCGCCAGCGGGGTCGGCAACGGGGCGGTGTACCGGATGATCCCGGCCATCTTCCGCGCCGGCATCGACCCGGCCACGGCTCCGCAGGACCTCGTCCTGGCCAAGCGCAAGGCCGCGGCCTGCATCGGGATCGCCTCGGGGATCGGGGCGTACGGCGGGTTCATCATCCCCCGCGTGTTCGCCGCCTCGATCAAGGACACCGGCTCGCTGCAGCCCGCCCTCGTCGGGTTCATCGCCTTCTACGCGGTGTGCGCCGTCGTGACCTTCGCCGTCTACAAGGTCGGTCGCGCCCAGCGCTTCGCCGGCGCCGAGATCTGAGAGGAACCCCACCGTGAGCTCGACCCCCCGTTTCCTGCAGGGCACCTGCACCTTCACCGGCGCCGGCCTGGAGAAGCCCGTCCCCCTCGAGGGCCTGAGCGGTTTCCGGGTCCCGGACGGCCACCGCGCGCAGCCGGTCTACTTCCGGGGCGGCAACCCCACCGAGGAGCTGCTGGTCGTGGCGCTGCTGCGCGACGGGGTGGTGACGCGGCTGTTCCCGGTGGGCGCGAAGGACGCCGTGCACGTCCCGCTGAGCATCGTCGAGGACGTCGAGGCGCCCTCGACGCTCGAGCTGCAGGTCATGGCCCCCGAGGGCCTGACCGGTTCCGTCGTCGTCGACCTCGGCATCGTGGAGGTCTGAGGTGACCGAGATCCTGGAACCCCTGGAGACCCTGGAGACCCGGGGACGCGCTGCGGTCCCCGCGCAGCGCGCCCACCGCCGCCGCCTCGTGGTCGTCGGCAACGGCATGGCCGGCATCCGCGCCGTCGAGGAGCTCCTCGAGCGCGGCGGGGCCGAGCAGTTCGACATCACCGTCTTCGGGGACGAGCCCTACGGCAACTACAACCGGATCATGCTGTCGCACGTCCTGTCCGGGGAGGAGACCGAGGAGGGCATCTTCCTCAACGCGCTGCCCTGGTACGCGGAGAACTCCATCGACCTGCGCGCCGGGGTCCGGGTCGACCGGATCGACCGGTTCGCCAAGGTCGTCCACGACGCCGACGGGGGTCAGACCCCCTACGACACGCTGCTGCTGGCCACCGGCTCCACCCCGTTCTTCCCGACGATGGACGGGCTGCACCTCGACGGCGTGTTCACGTTCCGCACCCTCGACGACGCCCGCTCCCTGCTGGCCTCGGCGAAGACCCACCGCCGCGCCGTCGTCATCGGCGGCGGCCTGCTGGGCCTGGAGGCCGCGCACGGCCTGGCCACCCACGGCCTGCAGGTCGACCTCGTCCACTCCCCGCAGCACCTCATGAACCAGCAGCTCGGCCCCGAGGCCGGCCGGGTGCTGCGCCGCACGATCGAGGACCTCGGCATCCGCGTCCACACCGGGGTCCGCACCAGGGGGCTGCTCGGCACCGACCGGGTCACCGGGGTCGAACTGCCCGACGGCTCGGTGCTGGAGGCCGACTTCGTCGTCATCGCCGCGGGCATCCGTCCCAACGTCGACGTCGCCGTCCGCTCCGGCCTGGAGGTCGAGCGCGGTGTCGTCGTCGACGACCGCATGCGCACCAGCCACCCCGACGTGTACGCCGTCGGCGAGTGCGTGCAGCACCGCGGCCAGACCTACGGCCTCGTCGCCCCGCTGTGGGACCAGGCCGGCGTCCTGGCCGACCACCTCACCGGCGCGCGGCCCGACGCGGAGTACCACGGCACCCGCACCTCCACGAAGTTGAAGGTCGCCGGGGTCGACGTCGTCGCCATGGGCCTGCCCGGCCCCGAGCGCGACGACGACGAGTTCGTCGTGTTCTCCGAACCCCACCGCGGCGTGTACCTCAACGTGGTGATCCGCGACGGGCGCCTGGTCGGGGCGACCCTGCTGGGCGACGTCCGCAAGACGGCGTTCCTCACCCAGGCGTTCGACCAGGCCCTGCCGCTGCCCGAGGAACGCATGAGCCTGCTGTTCGACCTCGGGTCCCCCGACGAGGCGACCTCGGTGGCCGAGCTGTCCGACGACGTCCAGGTCTGCAACTGCAACGGCGTCACCAAGGGGAAGATCGTCGACGCGGTCGCCGGCGGCTGCACGTCCCTCACCTCGGTCATGGGCAAGACCAAGGCCGCCAAGGGCTGCGGCTCCTGCAAGACCCTCGTGGAGCAGATCACCGAGTGGGCCGCCGGTGGTTCCCTCACGGTCGACGAGAGCGTGAACTGGTACGTGCCCGGGGTCCCGCTGGCCAAGCCCGAGCTGATGGCCGCGATCCGCGAGCGCGGGCTGAAGTCCGTCTCGGCGGTGTTCCGCGAACTGGCCCCCGGCGGGGTCGAGGACGCCAAGTCGAAGATGGGCCTGACGTCGCTGCTGCGGATGATGTGGCCCGAGGGGATCGAGGAGGAGCGCGACGGCCGGTACATCAACGACCGCGTCCACGCGAACATCCAGCGCGACGGGACGTTCTCCATCGTCCCGCAGATGAAGGGCGGGGTGACGACCCCCGACCAGCTGCGCAAGATCGCCGACGTCGCCGACAAGTACGACGTCGGCATGGTGAAGGTCACCGGCGGGCAGCGCATCGACCTGCTGGGGGTGGCCAAGGAGGACCTGCCGAAGGTGTGGGCGGACCTCGGGATGCCGTCCGGGTACGCCTACGGCAAGAGCTTCCGCACCGTGAAGACGTGCGTCGGCTCCGACTTCTGCCGGTTCGGCCTGGACGACTCCACGCAGCTGGGCATCGACCTGGAGACCCGGTACCAGGGCATCGAGACCCCCGCCAAGCTCAAGCTGGGCGTCGTGGGCTGCCCCCGCAACTGCGCTGAGGCCTACGTCAAGGACATCGGCGTCGTCGCCGTCGGCGCCGGGAAGTGGGAGGTCTACGTGGGCGGGGCCGCCGGGGCCACCGTCCGCAAGGCCGACCTGCTCACCACGGTCGGCTCCGCCGCCGAGGTGCTGACCCTGGTCGGGCGCTTCATCCAGTTCTACCGGGAGTGGGGCAACTGGCTGGAACGGACCTACGAGTTCGTCCCCCGGCTCGGGATCGACCGGGTCCGCAACGTCCTCGTGGACGACTCCGACGGGCTGGCGGCGGGCCTGGACGAGCGCGTGCAGGCCACCGTCGACAACTACCGCGATCCCTGGCAGGAAGGCGCCGAACCCGTGACGACCGGGCAGTTCCGCCCCGCGCTCCCCCTGGGCATGCCGGCGGTGCGCTCGTGAACCGCCCCGCGGTCCGGGCCGTGCCGGTGTGCGACGTGGAGGACCTGCCCGTCGGCGAGGGCCGCACCTACGTCGTGGACGGTGAGCAGGTCGCCCTCTTCCGGCACCGCAGCGGCCGGGTCAGCGCCGTGCAGGCCGCCTGCCCGCACGCCGGTGGGCCGTTGGCGGACGGGCAGATCGATGAGACAGTCGTCGTCTGCCCCCTGCACCTGACCGCGTTCGACCTCACCACCGGTGAGTCCGCGGGCGGGGAGGGGTCGATCGCCGTGCACCCGTGCCGGGTCACGGCCGGTGGGCGCGTGGAGGTGTCGCTGTGAGGTACCCGCTGCACCTCGACGTGACCGGCCGCCGGGTGCTGGTGGCCGGCGGCGGGCCCGTCGCGGCGCGCCGGGCCGGCGACCTCGTGGCCGCCGGCGCGGACGTCCTGGTCGTCGCCCCGGCCCTGTGCGAGGACCTGCGCGACCTGCTGCCGCAGCTGCGCTGGGAGGCCCGCGAGGTCGAGCCCGCCGACGTCGCCGACGTGTGGCTCGTGCACACCGCCACGGGCGACCCGGCGGCCGACTCCGCGGTCGCGGCGGCCGCGGACGCCCTGCGGGTCTGGTGCGTGCGCGCCGACGACGCCGCGGCGTCGGCGGCGTGGACGCCCGTCGTCGTCCGCCGCGACGTGGGCGACGGCGAGGTCACCGTGTCCGCCACCGCCGGCGGCGACCCCCGCCGGGCCGCCGGGCTGCGCGAGGCGCTGTCGCGCTGGCTGGACTCCGGCGCGGCCCCGCTGCGCCGCCACCGCCCCGGGCGCGGGCGGGTCACGCTCGTGGGCGGCGGCCCCGGCGAGGTCGACCTGCTGACGCTGCGCGGGCGGCGCCGGCTGGCCGAGGCCGACGTCGTCGTCGTCGACCGGCTGGCGCCCACCGACGTCCTGGCCGAGCTCGACCCCGGGGTCGAGGTCGTCGACGTGGGCAAGACGCCCGACCACCACCCCGTCCCCCAGGACGAGATCAACCGGATCATCGTCGGGCACGCCCTCGCCGGCCGCCGCGTCGTGCGGCTCAAGGGCGGCGACCCGTACGTCCTGGGCCGCGGCGGGGAGGAGGTCGTCGCCTGCCGCGCGGCCGGGGTCGACGTCGACGTGGTGCCCGGCGTCACGAGCGCCTTCGCCGTCCCCGCCGCCGCCGGCATCCCCGTGACCCACCGCGGCCTGGCCCGCTCGGTGACGGTGGTCAGCGGCCACGAGGAGGTCGACGGCGCGGCGCTCGCGCGCGTCGGGGGCACGCTGGTGTTCCTCATGGGCGTCACGATGCTGCCGCGCATCGCCGAGGGGCTGCTGGCCGCGGGCAAGGACCCCGCCACGCCCGTCGCGATCGTCGAGAACGGCTGGCGCGCGGGGCAGCGCACGACCCGCGCCCCGCTGGCGGCGATCGCCGGGGTCGCCGCGCGCCGGGGGGTGCGCAACCCGGCGGTCGTCGTCGTGGGGGCGGTGGCGGACCTGGGGTCCGACACGGCCTCCGACGCGGCGTCCGACACGGCGTCCGACACGGAGGTGGGGAGCACGTCGGAGATGGCTTTCGCCGACGGGGTCCCCTACCGTCCGCTCACGTGAGCGAACTCCTCGGCGTGACGATCGGGATCACCAGCGACCGCCGGTCCGACGACATGATCGCCACGTTCGAGCGCAAGGGCGCCCGGGTCGTGCACGCCCCCACGATGCGCATCGTCCCGCTCACCGAGGACGACGAGCTGCTCGCCGGGACCCGCGACGTCATCGCCGACCCGCCCGACGTCGTCCTGGTCACCACCGGCATCGGGCTGCGGGGCTGGGTGGAGGCCGCCGACGCCGCCGGGCTGGCCGCCCCGCTGCTGGAGACCTTCGCCCGGGCCCGGGTGGTGGCCCGCGGGCCGAAGGCGACCGGCGTGATCCGCGCCAACGGCCTGCGGGAGGCGTGGTCGGCGGCCTCGGAGCAGACCGCCGAGGCCGTCGAGCGGCTGCTCGCCGAGGGCGTCGCGGGCCTGTCGGTCGTCGTGCAGCTGCACGGGGCCGCCGACCAGGACCAGCTCGCGCCGCTCGTCGCGGCCGGGGCCCGGGTGCGCGGCATCTCCGTGTACCGCTGGCTGCCGCCGGACGACCCGGCCGCCGTCGACCGCCTCGTCGACCGCGTCGCCGACCGCGCGCTGGACGCCGTCACCTTCACCAGCGCCCCCGGTGCGGTGGCGCTGCTGGCCGCGGCCCGGGCCCGGGGGCGGCACGACGACCTCGTGGCCGGGATGCGCTCGGGCGTCGTGGCCTGCGCGGTCGGCGACGTCACCGCCGAGCCGCTGCGGGCCGTGGGGGTCGAGCCGCTCGTCCCGGACCGCTGGCGGCTCGGAGCGCTGCTGCGCACCCTCACCGCCCACCTCGCCCAGCACCCGCAGGCGCAGGTGGAGACCCCGCACGGGACGCTGACCGTGCGGGCCGGGGCCGTCGTCCTGGCCGACGCCGTGCTGGACCTCGCCCCGGGCCCGCAGGCGCTGCTGCGCCGGCTGGCCCAGGCCGCGGGCGCGGTCTGCACCCGCGAGGAGCTGCTCGCCGAGCTGCCCGGGGCCGCCGACGCGCACGCCGTCGAGGTGACCATCGGCCGGCTGCGCTCGGCGCTGCCCGACCCGACCCTGGTGCGGACCGTGGTCAAGCGCGGCTACCGGCTGGACGTGACCGCGTGAGCCCCGCAGTGAGCGCGGCGGAACCTCCCGTGCTCGTCGCCTGCTCGCACGGGACCCGGTCGGCCACGGGGCGTTCGGTCGTGGACGGGCTGCGCGCGGCGGTGCGGGCGGCGCGGCCGGGGCTGGAGGTGGAGGCCGCGCAGGTCGACGTCCACGGCCCGTTCCTGGCCGACGTCGTGGACCGCGTCTGCGCCGACCGGGACGCGGTCGTGGTGCCGCTGCTGCTGTCCAGCGGGTACCACGTGCACGTCGACATCGCCGAGGCCGTCGCCCGCGGCGGCGGCCGGGCCGTGGCCGCGCCCGCGCTGGGCCCCGGCGAGGTCGTCACCGACGTCCTGCTCGAGCGGCTGGGCCGCTTCGAGGGCCGCGTCGTGCTGGCCGCCGCGGGGTCCTCCGACGCGCGCGCGCAGGCCGACGTGGCCGAGGCGGCGCGGCTGCTCGCCGAGCGGCTCGGCGCCCCGGTCACCTCGGGGTTCCTGTCCGCGCAGGAGCCGTCGGTCGCCGACGCGGTCGCCGCGGCGGGCCCGGGACCGGTCGCGGTCGTCAGCTACCTGCTGGCGCCGGGGGTGTTCTCCGAGCGCCTGGCCCGCGCGGGCGCCACCGTCGTCACCGAGCCCCTGGGCGTGCACCCCGCGCTCGTCGACCTGGTGCTGGAGCGCTACGACGCGGCGCTGACGACGTTGCGCGGTTCCTGACCGGCGACGAGCCGGGCCACCTGCTCGCGCAGCAGCGCGACCATGCGCGGCCGGAACGCCGTGGAGTTCCCGCCGACGTGCGGGGTGACGAGGACCCCCGGCAGCGTCCACAGCTCGTGGCCGGCCGGGAGCGGCTCGGGGTCGGTGACGTCGAGGGCGGCGCGCAGCCGCCCGGTGCGCAGCTCCGCGACGAGCGCGGCGGTGTCCACGACGGGTCCGCGCGCGACGTTCACCACGAGCGCGCCGTCGGGCAGCGCCGCCAGGAACTCCCGGCCGGCCAGGCCGCGGGTCCGGTCGGTCAGCGGGCAGGCCAGCACGACCACGTCGTGCCGCGGCAGCAGCTCGGGCAGTTCCTCCACGGCGTGGACCGGCACCCCGTCCTGCACCCGCGCGCGCGTCCCGACCGCCGTCACGGAGCACTCGAAGGGGGCCAGGCGCGCGGCGGTGGCCCGCCCCACCCCGCCCCAGCCGACGACGAGGACGCAGCGGTCGGCCAGCGAGGTGCGCCGCGAGGGACCCCACGTCCCGGTGGCCATGCGGCGCGCGTCGTCGTCGAGCCCGCGCAGCGCCGCGACGGTCAAGCCCACGGCCAGTTCCGCGGTGGAGGTCTCGTGCACCCCGGCGGCGTTGCAGAGCGCGACGCCCGCGGGCAGCTGCTCGCGGACCCCGTCGAAGCCGATGGTCAGCAGCTGCACCCAGCGGGTCGCCGCCGGCAGCCGCGACAGGTCCGGGGTCGCGACGTACTCGGGCACCACGAGGACGGGGCCGGGGTCCGGCGCGTCGCCGCGGCCGTCCCACACGACGACCTCGGCGCCGTCGAGGGGCCCGAGGGCGCGGGCCCAGGAGGCGGACGGGACGCTCACGACGAGGGGGCCGGTGCTCACCGGCCGCACGCTACCGAGCCGCCGCCGCTCACCGGCGGTGGTCGGGCCGGTGGCCGGGCGGTGGCCGGGCGGGGACGGCCGGGTGAGGATGGGGCGGTGCCCCGTGGACGCACCGCCCCGCTCCCCCGCAGCGCCGTCGCGGTCCTGACCGCGGCCCTGCTGGCCGGCTGCTCCGGCGCGCCGGACGCCGACGGCCCACCCCCGGCCACCTCCACCTCCTCCCCGGCCGCCCCCGCCCCGGCGGCGCCCCCGCCGCCGGACCCGCTGGCCGCCGCCGTCGGCTTCCCCGGGGACCCGGTGGACGTCGCGACCGGGCTGGACGTGCCGTGGGGGCTGGCGGTGCTGCCCGACGGGACCGCGCTGGTGACGCTGCGGGACCAGGCCCGCGTCGTGCGCGTCGGCCCGGGCGTCTCGACCGCCGTGGGCGCCGACGGCGAGCAGGGCCGGGTGCCGGGCGTCGCCCCCGGCGGCGAGGGCGGGCTGCTGGGGATCGCGCTGTCGCCGGACTTCGCGACCGACGGGCACGTCTTCCTCTACCTGACCACCCGCGACGACAACCGCGTCGTGCGGTACACCCTGGCCCAGGACCGGCTGACCGGGGCGACCGAGGTCGTCACGGGCATCCCGCGCAACTCCACGCACAACGGCGGCCGGATCGCGTTCGGCCCCGACGGCAAGCTGTACGTCGGCACCGGCGACGCCCAGGACCGCCCCTCGGCGCAGGACGTGAACTCCCTCGGCGGGAAGGTGCTGCGCGTCAACGCCGACGGCTCGATCCCGCCGGACAACCCGTTCGCCGGGTCGCGCACCTGGTCCTACGGCCACCGCAACCCGCAGGGTTTCGGCTGGGACGCCGCGGGGCGGCTCATCGCCTCGGAGTTCGGGCAGGACACCTGGGACGAGCTGAACGTCATCCGCCCCGGCGGGAACTACGGCTGGCCGCAGGTGGAGGGGCCCGGCGACGGGGGCGGGGAGTTCATCGCGCCGGTGCAGACCTGGAGGACCGACGAGGCGTCCCCGTCGGGGGTGGTCGTCACCCCCGACGCGGTGTACGTCGCGGCGCTGCGGGGCCAGAAGCTGTGGCGGGTTCCCCTCAACCCCGACGGCCCGACCGGGACCCCGGACGCCTACCTCGACGGGACGCTCGGGAGGCTGCGGACCGTCGAGGTGGGGCCGGACGGGACGTTGTGGGTGCTGACGTCGAACACGTTCCGCGGCGAACCGCGGCCGGGCGACGACCGGCTGGTGTCGGTCCCGCTGACCTGACCTGACCCGGGGTTCCCGCGTCAGCGGACGCGCTCGGCGGTGAACTGCAGCCGGGGGTGGGCGTAGAACTCCTGCGCCTCGACGAGCTGCAGTTCCCGCTGCCCCGAGCGGAACGTCGTCTCGATGAGGTCGAACACGCTGGAGACGGTGCGTTCCAGGGAGACCCTCGCGTCGCCCGTCGAGCGGTAGTGCGCCGTGAACAGCGCCGCGGTCACGTCACCGGAACCGTTGGCCTTGAACGGCAGCAGCGGCGTCCGCACCAGCCAGGCGCCGGCGTCGTCGGCCACGAGGGTCTCGATGGTGCCCTCCTCGCGGTCGGGGCGCTCGACGCTGGTGACCAGGACCGTGGCCGGTCCCATCGCGCGGGCCGCGTCGACCGAGGCGAGCGTCGACTCCAGCGTGGACGGCTCGGTGCCGGTCAGGTAGCCGAGCTCGAACTGGTTGGGGGTGATGACGTCGGCGACGGGCACGACCCGGTCGCGCAGCAGGTCGGGGATCTCCGGCGCCACGAAGCACCCCGACCTCGCGTTGCCCATGACGGGGTCGCACGCGTAGATCGCCGACGGGTTCGCGGCCTTCACCCGGCGGACGGCGTCGACGACCACGTCGGCGATGCCGGCCCCGCCCTGGTACCCCGACAGGACGACGTCGACGTCCGGGAAGGCGCCGCGCTCCTCGACGCCGGTGATGACGTCGGCGACGTCGGAGGGGGCGATGAGCGGCCCGCGCCACGCGCCGTACCCCGTGTGGTTGGAGAAGTTCACGGTGTAGACGGGGATCACCTCGACCCCGATGCGCTGCAGGGGGAAGACGGCGGCCGAGTTGCCCACGTGGCCGTAGGCGACGGCGGACTGGACGGAGAGGACCTTCACCCGCCCCAGGGTACGCCGCGGCGTGGCACGCTGATCCGGTGGTGGAGCAGCTGAACGCGCTCGTCGCCGGGCACGCGGGCGCCCCGTGGGTGCTGGCGGTGGTGCTCTGCCTGTCCGCCCTGGACGCCTTCGTGCCGCCGCTGCCCAGCGAGTCGATCGTGATCGGCCTGTCGGCCGTCGCCGCCGGCACCGGCCACCCGGACCGGTGGGCGCTGTTCGCGTGCGCGGCCCTCGGGGCGTTCGCCGGGGACAACCTCACGTACGCGGTGGGCCGCCACTCCCCGCTGCGCCGCTGGGTCGCCGGCCACCGCCGCCTGGAGCGGGCGTTCACCCGCGCCGCCCGCGAGCTCGACGAGCGGGGCGCCTTCGCGGTCCTCGCCGCGCGCTACGTGCCGATCGGGCGGACCGCGGTGAACCTCACCGCCGGGGCCGCGCGGTTCCCGCGGCGCCGGTTCGTCGGGCTCAGCGCGATCGCCGCGCTCACCTGGGCGGCGTACTCCGTCGCCATCGGCTCCCTGGCCGGGCACTGGGTCGAGTCGACGCCGCTGGTGGGCGCCGCCCTCGGGATCGCCGTCGCGCTCGCGCTCGGGTTCGTCGTGGACCTCGTGCTGAACCGGGTCGTCCGCTCCCGCACGCCCTGAACCGCGGTGACCGGGGACCCGGTGCGGGTCCCCGGTCGCCGCGGGCGGGGTCAGCCGACGCGGGCGGCGATCAGCTCGCGGATCTTCGCCGCGTCCGCCTTGCCCTGCATCTCCTTCATGACCTGGCCGATGAGCGCACCGGCGGCCTGCGCCTTCCCGCCGCGGATCTTCTCGACCACGTCCGGGTTCGCCGCGAGGACCGTGTCGACGGCCGCGGCCAGCGCGCCGTCGTCCTGCACGACGACCAGACCGCGCGCCTGCACGACCTCGGCCACCGACCCCTCACCGGCCAGGACGCCGTCGAGGGCCTGGCGCGCCAGGCGGTCGGTGAGCTCGCCCGCCTCGACGAGCTGCGCGAGCTCGGCGACGTCGGCGGGCGTCACGGGCAGCTCCGCCAGGTCCACGCCGTCGGTGTTCGCGCGGCGGGCCAGTTCCCCGGACCACCACTTGCGGGCCGCCGCGGGCGAGGCGCCCGCCGCGACGGTGGCCTCCACGACGTCCAGCGCACCCGCGTTGACGAGGTCGCGGAACTCCAGGTCGGAGAAGCCCCACTCGGCGTGCAGCCGCTTGCGGCGCTGGGCGGGGGGTTCGGGCAGCGCGGCGCGCAGCTCCTCCACCCACGCCCGGTCCGGCACGATCGGGACGAGGTCGGGCTCGGGGAAGTACCGGTAGTCCTCGGCGTCGGACTTCTCCCGGCCCGAGGTCGTCAGGCCGGTGTCCTCGTGCCAGTGCCGCGTCTCCTGGACGACCTTCTCCCCCGCGCGCAGGATCGCGGCGTGCCGGGACACCTCGTAGCGGACGGCCCGCTCGACCGACCGCAGCGAGTTCACGTTCTTCGTCTCCGAGCGCGTCCCGAGCTTCGAGGTCGGGGAGGGCCGCAGCGACAGGTTGACGTCGCAGCGCAGCGAGCCCTGCTCCATCTTCACGTCCGAGACGTCGAGGGAGCGCAGCACGTCGCGCAGCGCCGCCACGTACGCCTTGGCGACGTCGG
The DNA here is from genome assembly GCF_050871975.1 of Kineococcus rugosus. Lineage (NCBI taxonomy): Bacteria > Bacillati > Actinomycetota > Actinomycetes > Kineosporiales > Kineosporiaceae > Kineococcus > Kineococcus rugosus. The sequence continues at coordinate 123,056 of NZ_JBJLSJ010000005.1, forward strand.
GGGCGCGGTCGCCGGTCCCCTCCAGCGGCTTCGTGACGATCTCGATGAGCGGGATCCCGGCGCGGTTGTAGTCCACGAGGGAGAACTCGGCGCCGTGGATGCGGCCGGTGGAGCCGCCGACGTGCAGCGACTTGCCGGTGTCCTCCTCCATGTGCGCGCGCTCGATGAGCACGCGGTACGTGAAGGCCGGTTTCGTCCCGTCCTCGCTGGCCGGGACGTCGACGTCGAGGTGGCCGTCGAACGCGATGGGCTCGTCGTACTGCGACGTCTGGAAGTTCTTCGGCATGTCCGGGTAGAAGTAGTTCTTCCGGGCGAACCGGCAGGACTGCGCGATCTCGCAGTTCAGCGCGAGGCCGATGCGGATCGCCGACTCCAGCGCCTTCGCGTTCAGGACGGGCATCGCCCCGGGCAGCCCCAGCGACGTGGGGTCCACCTGGGTGTTCGGCTCGGCGCCGAACTCCGTCGGCGCCCCCGAGAACATCTTGGTCCTCGTGTTCAGCTCGACGTGCACCTCGAGACCGAGGACGGGGTCGAACTCCGCCACCGCCTCGTCGTAGTCGACCAGTTCGACGCTCACGCCGACACCCCCTGCCACGTCGGGACCTTCGCGAGCAACGGCCCGCCCCACCTGTCGTTCAACCGCGCCTCCAGCGCCGCCCCGACCCGGTACAGCCGGTCGTCGGCCTGCTGCGGGGCGAGGATCTGCAGACCCACCGGCAGCCCGTCGGACAGGCCCGCGGGCAGCGACATGCCCGGGATCCCGGCCAGGTTCGCCGGGATCGTCGCGACGTCGCCGGCGTACATCGCCAGCGGGTCGTCGAGCTTCTCCCCCAGCCGGTACGCGACCGTCGGCGCGGTCGGGGAGACCAGCACGTCGACCTGCCCGAACGCGGCGTCGAAGTCGCGCTGCACGAGGGTGCGGACCTTCTGCGCGCTGCCGTAGTAGGCGTCGTAGTAGCCGGCCGACAGCGCGTACGTGCCGAGGACGATGCGGCGCTTGGCCTCGTCGCCGAACCCGGCGGCGCGGGTGGCCCGCATGACGGCCTCGGCGGTGACGTGCTCGCCCTCGGGCACCACGCGCAGGCCGTACCGCATGCCGTCGAACTTGGCGAGGTTGCTCGACGCCTCGCTCGGCAGGATGAGGTAGTACGCGGCGAGCGCGTGCACGATGTTCGGCAGGCTCAGCTCGACGACCTGCGCGCCCGCGGCGCGGAACTCGTCCAGCGACTCCTCGAACCGCGCGAGGACGCCCGGCTCGTAGCCCTCCCCGGACAGCTCCTTCACCACGCCGATCCGCACGCCGCCCAGGTCCCCGGACGCGCCGAGCGTCGCGGCCCCCACGACGTCGGGGACGGGCGCGGGGATCGAGGTGGAGTCCAGCGGGTCGTGCCCGGCGATCACGGCGTGCAGCAGCGCGGTGTCCAGCACCGTGCGGGCGCACGGGCCCGCCTGGTCCAGCGAGCTGGCCAGCGCGATGAGGCCGTACCGCGAGACCGCGCCGTAGGTCGGCTTGACGCCGACCGTGCCGGTGACGGCCGCGGGCTGGCGGATCGAGCCGCCGGTGTCGGAGCCGATGGTCAGCGGCGCCTCGAACGCGGCGAGCGCCGCCGCGGACCCGCCGCCGGAACCGCCGGGGATGCGGGTGGGGTCCCACGGGTTGCGGGTGTCGCCGAACGCGGAGTGCTCGGTCGTGGAGCCCATCGCGAACTCGTCCATGTTGGTCTTGCCGAGGACGACCAGACCGGCGTCGTGCAGGGCGCGCACCACGGTCGCGTCGTACGGCGGGACCCAGCCCTCGAGCATGCGGGACCCGGCCGTGGTGGGCAGGCCCCTGGTGGTCAGGACGTCCTTGACGCCGATCGGGACCCCGGCCAGGGGGCCGAGCTCGGCACCGGCGGCGCGGTCGGCGTCGATCTGCCGGGCGCGGGCCAGGGCGCCCTCGTGGTCGACGTGCAGGAACGCGTGGACGCCGCTCTCGGCGGGTCCGTCGACGGCGTCGATGCGGTCCAGGTGGGCCTGCGCGACCTCGACGGCGGAGACCTCCCCGGCGGTCAGCGCCTGCGACAGCTCGGCGGCGGTGCGGTGGATCAGCTCGCTCACGCCTCCTCCCCCAGGATCATCGGGACGCGGAAGCGGCCGTCCTCGGCGGCGGGGGCCCCGGCGAGGGCCTCGTCGGCGCTGAGGACCTGCCCGACCTCGTCGGGGCGGGTCACGTTCGTCAGGGGGACGGGGTGGGAGGTGGCGGGGACGTCGTCGGTGGCGACCTTCGCGACGGCTGCGACGGCATCGAGGACCGCGTCGAGCTGACCCGCCATGCGGTCCAGCTCCTCGTCGGACATGTCGATGCGCGCCAGGCGCGCGAGGTGCTCGACCTCGGATCGGGAGATGGCGGACACGATCGGTGAGTCTATTCGGGTGGGCCGGGGTGCCCCCGGGCACCGGGCGCGCCCCGCGCCGCGCGGGACCCGATGATCGGGAGGTGACCCGGACCGCCCGCCCGCTGCGGCTGCTGATGTGCCGCCCCGAGCACTTCGCCGTCTCCTACGAGATCAACCCCTGGATGGACCCGGCGCGGCCGGTCGACGTGGCCCGCGCGCTCGCGCAGTGGGACGGGCTGCGCGCGACGCTGGAGGGGCTGGGGCACGCCGTGGAGCTGGTGCCCGGCGGGCCGGGGCTGCCGGACATGGTCTACACCGCCAACGGCGGGCTGGTGACCCCGGAGGGGACGGTCGGGGCCCGCTTCGCGCACCCCCAGCGGGCCGGTGAGCAGGAGCTGCTCGACGCGTGGCTCACCGGGGCCGGGTTCGGGCCGGTGCACCGCCCGGTGGAGGTCAACGAGGGCGAGGGCGACGTCCTGCCCGTCGGGGAGCACCTGCTCGCCGGGCACGGCTTCCGCACGACCCGGGCCGCGCACGGGGAGCTGGCCCGGGTGCTGGGCCGGCCGGTGACGTCGCTGCGGCTGGTGGACCCGCGGTTCTACCACCTGGACACCGCGCTCACCGTGCTCGACGACGACCCCGACCACCCCGACGTCGCGTACTTCCCGGGCGCGTTCGACGAGCCGTCGCGCGCGGTGCTGCGCGAGCTGTTCCCCGGCGCGCTGGTCACCGACGAGGCGACCGCCGGGGTCCTGGGGATGAACGCGATCGGCGACGGGCGGCACGTGGTGCTCTCCCCGCGCGCCACCGGGTACGCGCGGGCGCTGCGGGAGCGGGGGTACGAGCCGGTGCCGGTGGACCTGTCGGAGCTGCTGCGCGGCGGCGGCGGGCCGAAGTGCTGCGTGCTGGTGCTGCGGGGCTGACCGCGCGGGGGCGCCGGCCGCCCCGGTGCCCGCGGCGCTGGGCCGTACGGGTCACGGTCCGTGCGGACCCGGGCGCCGCCGTCGTACGGTGGTCGCACGAGCGGCGCCCGCGAGGGCGGCGCACCGTGCGGGTCAGGCGTCCGTGGTGACGCGCCCCGGTTCCACCGGGGAGGGCCAGGTTCAAGCCCTGGGGCCCGCTCCACCCCGCCCCGCGCGGCGCACCGCGCGGGCGAGCACCACCAGGGCGCCCGCGGCGGCCACGGCGACGACCGCGACGGCGACCCCCCGCCGGGCGCCCCCCGCGTCGAAGGCGTCCTTGACCCGGTCGGAGACCGCGAGCGGGATGCCCGCCAGCACGTTCCCCGGGGGTTCGCGCGGGACCCGCGGGTGCGGCCGGGTCGGGGAGAGGCGGCGCTGCACCTCCCACGCCGCCCCGATCGAGCGCAGCTCCTCGACGCCGACCGCCTGCTGCAACCGCGGCAGCAGGTCGTCCTCCTCGTCGTGGGCGTCGTGCCGGATGACCTCGAAGGCGTGCCGGACGACCTCGTCGTACCCGGCGTCCGCGGGGTCGGCGCCCTGCAGGCGCTCCAGCGCCTCGTTCACCGTCTGGTGGTCGCCCTCGATGTGCCGGGTGAGCTCGTCGTCGTCCCCGGCCAGGAACCGGCGGTAGGCCGGGAACAGCACGGTCTCCTCGGCGAAGGCGTGCCGCAGGGCGCGTTCCCCCACCTCCGCCACGACCCGCCCGCGCTCGGCGGGGCCGGTGGCCCGGTCGTAGGACCGCATGAGCTCGTCGAGCTCGGCGTGGTCGCGGCTCTGCCGGGACAGGATGCTGCCCGGCCCGCCCCGCTCCTGCTCCGACTGGTCGGCCACCGACCGCAGCCCGTTGCCTCGTGGGTTCGTCATGCCCCTGGTCTGCCCGTTGCGGCGGACTTCACACGTGCGGGGCGGGACGAACCCCGCCCGGGGTCGGACCACCCCGGCGGGCGCCCGCTCAGGCGGGCGCGTCCCCCGGGTCCTCGGCCGGGTCCTCGGCCGGGTCCTCGGCCGGGTCCTCGGGCAGCGCCACCGCGTCCGGGCCGCCCTCCAGCAGCGCCGTGAACCCCGCCTCGTCCAGGATCCGCAGCCCCAGCTGCTCGGCCTTGTCGGCCTTCGACCCGGCGGCCTCCCCCACGACCACGAAGTCGGTCTTCTTCGACACCGACCCCGACGCCTTCCCGCCGCGGGACAGGATCGCCTCCTTGGCCTCGTCGCGGGAGTAGCCCGCCAGCGAGCCCGTCACGACGACCGTCAGACCCTCCAGGGTGCGGGCGAGGGACTCGTCGCGCTCGTCCTCCATGCGCACCCCGGCCTCGCGCCACTTGCGGACGACCTCGCGGTGCCAGTCGACGGTCAGCCACTCCACGACGGCGTCGGCGATGGTCGGGCCGACGCCCTCGGCGGAGGCCAGCTGCTCGGCGGTGGCGGCCTCGATCGCGGCCATCGACCCGAACTGCTCGGCCAGCGCCCGGGCCGCGGTGGGGCCGACGTGCCGGATCGACAACCCGACCAGGACCCGCCACAACGGCTGGTCCTTGGCGGCGTCGAGGTTCCTCAGGAGCTTGCGGCCGTTGGCCGAGACGGCACCGGCCTTGGTGAGGAAGAGGGGGACGCGCGCCAGGTCCTCCTCGGTGAGGGTGAACACGTCGCCCTCGTCCTCGACGACGCCGGCCTGCAGCAGCGCCGCCGCGGCCTCGTAGCCCAGGGCCTCGACGTCGAAGGAACCGCGCCCGGCGAGGTGGAACACGCGCTCGCGCAGCTGCGCGGGGCAGCTGCGGGAGTTGGGGCAGCGGATGTCGACGTCGTCGGCCTTCTGCCGGGCCAGCGGCGTCCCGCACTCGGGGCACTCGGTGGGCATGACGAACTCGCGCTCGTCGCCGGTGCGGGACTCCACGACGGGCCCCAGCACCTCGGGGATCACGTCACCGGCCTTGCGGACCACGACGGTGTCGCCGATGAGCACGCCCTTGCGCTTGACCTCGTCGGCGTTGTGCAGGGTCGCCATCTTCACGGTGGACCCGGCGACGAGGACGGGTTCGAGGACGGCGAACGGGGTGACCCGGCCCGTGCGGCCGACGTTGACCTGGACGTCGTGCAGGACCGTCGTCACCTCCTCCGGCGGGTACTTGTAGGCGATCGCCCACCGGGGGGCGCGCGAGGTCGTCCCCAGCCTGCGCTGCAACGGGACCTGGTCGACCTTGACGACGACGCCGTCGATCTCGTGCTCCACGTCGTGCCGGTGCTCGCCGTAGTCCCGCACGTAGTCGGCGACCTCGGGCAGGGTGTCGACGACCTTCACCCGCGGCGAGGTCGGCAGCCCCCACGCGGCGAGCTTGGCGTACGCCTCGAACTGGGACGCGTTCTCCATGCCGCGGCGGGCCCCGATGCCGTGCACCAGCATCCGCAGCGGCCGGGTCGCGGTGACGCGGGGGTCCTTCTGCCGCAACGACCCCGCCGCGGCGTTGCGGGGGTTGGCGAACGGCGGTTTCCCGGCCTCGACCAGCCCGGCGTTGATGGCCGCGAAACCGTCGAGGTGGAAGAAGACCTCGCCGCGGACCTCCAGGAACTCCGGCACGTCGTCGCCGGTGAGCTGCTGGGGGACGTCGTCGATGGTGCGGACGTTGTACGTGACGTCCTCGCCCGTGCGGCCGTCGCCGCGGGTGACGCCGCGCACCAGCCGGCCGCGCTCGTAGACAAGGTCGATCGCGAGGCCGTCGATCTTCGGCTCGCACAGGTACCGCGCGCCCGACCCGACCTCCTTCTCCACCCGGGCCGCCCACGCGGACAGCTCGTCGAGGGTGAAGGCGTTGTCCAGGCTGAGCATCCGCTCGGGGTGGTCGACGGTGGCGAACTCGGTGGAGAACGTGCCGCCGACGGTCTGGGTGGGCGAGCCGGGGGTCCGCAGCTGGGGGTGCTGCTCCTCCAGGGCGCGCAGCTCCCGCTCCAGCTCGTCGTACTGCCCGTCGCTCAGGGGCGAGGAGTTGCGCACGTAGTACGCGAAGCGCGCGGCCTCGATCCGGGCCACGAGCTCCTCCCAGCGGTGCCGGGCCGGCGAGGGGATCGCACTGTCGTCGCTCACGGGTCCCATCCTGCCGCGAGGGTCCGACACGCGCCCACGTGCGTTCACCGGCAGGACGCTCGGGGGACGCTCAGCGACCCTACGGTCACCGCCATGATCACCCCCCGCACCCGCAGGACCCTCGCGCTGTCGGCCGCGCTGGCCGCCGCCGCCGTCGCCGGCTCGGCCCTGACCGCCACCGCCGGCGACGACGCCCCCGACCTGGCGATCCCCGCGCAGAGCGCGAAGCTGCTCGACCGGCAGGTCCTGCCGGCCGCCACCTTCGGCGAGCCCGTGCCCAGCGGCGCCGCCGTCGAGACCGCCAACGGGGTGCCGGTCCCCTTCGAGGCCCAGCCCGTCCAGGGCTTCTCCGGCAACCTCGTCCAGCCCGACGGCTCCTACCTGGTGCTGTCGGACAACGGCTACGGCACGAAGGCCAACAGCGGCGACTTCCTGCTCGCCGTGCACCGCCTCACCGACACCGGCGACGGCACCCTCGCCGTGGCCCCCGGCGGGTTCACCCTGTCCGACCCGTACCGGAAGGTCACCTGGGACCTGACCCGCGAGGACCGGCGGCTGACCGGTTCCGACTTCGACCCCGAGAGCTTCCGCCAGGCCCCCGACGGCACGTTCTGGTTCGGCGAGGAGTTCGGCCCGTACCTGCTGCACACCGACGCCGCCGGCCGGCTGATCGAAGCGCCGGTGCCGCTGCCCGGCGTCGCCTCCCCCGACAACCCCGAGCTCGGGGACGGTGAGCCGAACCTGGCTTCCAGCAAGGGTTTCGAGGGCATGGCCCAGTCCGCCGACGGGCGGTACCTGTTCCCGATGCTCGAGGGCCCCGTCGCCGGCGACGACCCGCAGGACCTGCGGGTGCTGCGGTTCGACACCGTCGAGAACCGGTACCGCGGCGAGGCGTTCACCTACCGGATGGAGTCGCCGCGCAACGCGATCGGCGACCTCACCCAGGTCGACGACCACCGGTTCCTCGTCCTGGAGCGCGACGGCGGCCAGGGCCCGACCGCCGTGTTCAAGGCGGTGTTCCTCGTCGACACCAGCGTCACCGACGCCGCCGGGCACCCGCTGAAGACCCAGCTGGTGAACCTCATGGCCGTCCCGGACCCCGACGGGGTCGCCGGCGAGCTGAGCGAGGCCTCGGGTTTCCTCACCTTCCCGTTCACCACGATCGAGAGCGTCGACGTCACCGGCGAGCACACCATCGTCGTCGGCAACGACAACAACTTCCCGTTCTCGGCCGGCCGGGTCGAGGGGACGCCGGACGACGACGAGTTCCTCACCATCGAGGTGCAGGCCGACCTGTCCTGACGCCCGCCCCCGCCCCGGCGGCCGCCGGGGCGGGGGTGCCGGTCAGGGACCCGCGGGCGCGGCGGTCGGGCGCCGCAGCACGACGAACTCCAGGTCGTCGCGCAGCGGGCGCCCGAACCGCTCGTCGCCGTACGGGAAGGGCTTGCGGTCCCCGGTGCGGGCGAACCCGAGCCGCTCGTACCAGGCGATGAGGTCCCCGCGCTGGGCGATGACCGTCATCTCCAGGAACGGCGCCCGCCAGCGCCGCACGGCCTCGGCGTCGGCGTGCGCGAGGAGCCGGCGGCCGACCCCGCCGCCCTGGGCGGCGGGGCTGACGGCGAAGGTCCCGAAGTAGCCGCCCTCCCCGGCCCGGCGCAGCTCGCAGCAGCCCAGCAGGTCCTCGCCGCGCTCGGCCAGCAGCAGCACCGAGTCCGCGCCGTCGACGACGGCGCCGATCCCGGCGGCGTCGGTGCGCTGCCCCTCCAGCAGGTCCGCCTCGGTCGTCCAGCCGCCCCGGCTGGACTCGCCGCGGTAGGCGGACTCGACGAGCGCGACGACGGCCGCGACGTCGGCCGCGGTCGCCTCGCGGAACACCAGGTCAGTCACCGGACGCCTCCTCCAGGGCAGCGGCCGCCTCGCGCAGCCGGGTCAGCCGGCCGCGCACCGCGGCGGGGTCGGTGCCGGCCAGCCCCGCCACCGGGGTCACCACGACGTCGGCGAGCCCGGCCGCGGGCAGGCCCACGCGCCGCCACGGCCCCCGCACGGCGTCGACGAGCGCCGCCACCGGCGGCGGGGCCGCGTCCACCGGCAGCACCCCGGCCCACAGCCGCAGGCCCTCCTCGACGCAGGCCGCCACCGACTCCCACCCGGCCGCGCCGAGCGCGCGGACGTCCACCGCGACCCCGGCGGCGCCGGCCTCGCGGACCAGCGCCCACGGCGCCTCCTCGGCGGCCAGCCGGACGACCGGCTCGGCACCGGCGGAGCGGACGGCGGCCAGCACGTCCCGCAGCCCGTCGCGCACCTCGGCCCGGTCCACGGCCCGCAACGCCCCGTACCCCGACTGGGTCGGCAGCCGGCCGGCGAGGACCGCGGCGAGCGAGGGCTCCTCCACGTGGACGACCGGCTCGGCGCCGGGCACCAGGCGGCGCACGTCCGCGACGTGCCGAGCCAGGCCCTCGGCCAGGGAGGCCACGACGTCGCGGCGGGCACCGGGGTCGGACACCGACCGCTCCCCGCGGGTCAGCTCGACGGCCGCCAGCAGCGACCACGGGCCGACGACGGCGAGCGCGAGCGGACCGGTCCAGCCGTCGGCGGCCTCGGCCAGCTCGTCGAGGTCGGCCCGCCAGAACGCGCCCGCGCGGGCGGCGTCGCGGCCGGGGGCGTCGACGAACCGCCAGCCGGCGGGCTGGCGGTCCACGGGCAGGTCCACGAGCAGGGCCGCGGTGCGGCCCACCGGGTCCGCGCCGGGGCCGCGGTCGGGCAGCTGGGCCAGGTGCGGGACGTGCGGGGGGTCGCCGAGCTCGCCGAAGACGGTCCGGGCGGCCTCACGGGGGTCCTCGCCGGGCATCGACCCGACGGCGGCAGCGGTTCCTGGCACGCCGCGACGCTACCCGCCCACCGCGCCCGGACGCCCCGGCGGTCGCGCGCGGCGGTCCGACGAAGGTCTGACCCGGCCCCCACCGCAGGTCACTGGCGCCCGGGGGCGGGGGGCGACTGGATGGGAGTCGTCCACAGCAGACTCCTGGGAAGGGCCCACCGTGCACCACCGCCGTCCAGCCGTCGCCGCCGCAGGCGTCCTCACCCTCGCCGGGTCGCTCCTGCTCGCCGTCCAGCCCGCCGCGGCCGCCCCGGTCAGCGCCGTCGAGCGGGAGTTCGCCGAGCGCACCCCCGAGCGCTACCGCGACCAGCAGCTCACCTGGGCGCCGTGCTCGGCGGAGCAGGTCGGCTTCCTGGCGAGCCTGGTCGGCGCGCTGGAGTGCGCCCAGGTCGCCGTCCCGCGCGACTGGGACGCCCCCGAGACCGGGGACCCGCTGCAGGTCACCATCAGCCGCGAACCGCGGCAGGGCCCGCGGCCGGAGCGGACGATCATCACCAACCCCGGTGGTCCGGGCGGCGCGGGCCTGTCGATGGCGGCGCTGGGCTCGTCGGTGCCGGCGCTGGCCGGCACCGAGGTCATCGGCCTCGACGTGCGCGGCACCGGCGCCAGCTCCGCCCTGACCTGCGGGGCAGCCGTCCCGGCGGGCGAGGCCGCGCCGGACGTGCGCGACCGCTCCCCCGAGGCGCTGGCCCTGGCCGCCGAGCAGGCGCGGACGGTCGCCGAGGTGTGCGCGGCGGACCCGCTGGCCGACGTCGTCGACACCCGGCAGACGGTCTACGACATCGACCTCGTCCGCGACGCGCTGGACCGCGAGACGATCGACTGGGTCGGGTACTCCGGCGGCACCTGGCTGGGCACGCAGTACGCGACGCACCTGCCCGGCCGCGTCGGCCGGTTCGTGCTCGACTCCACGGTCGACGCCACCGCCGGGTACCAGGAGGTGTTCTCCTACCAGCCCATGGCGTTCCAGCGCCGGTTCGAGCAGGACTTCCTGCCGTGGGTGGCCTCCCGGCACGCCACGTTCGGCCTGGGCGCGAGCGCAGAGGAGGTCGGGGCGACGTACGAGCGGCTGCGCGCGGGCCTGGTGCAGCACCCCCTGGTGCTGCCGGGGCTGCTGCAGGTCGACGGCAACGCCCTGGACTCCCTGACCGTCCAGGCCCTGTACGCGAAGGACTCCTTCGCGCTGCAGGCGTGGGTCCTGGCGGCGCTGCAGGCCGTCGAGGGGCTGCGCGGCGGCACCGGCGCCCCCGTCCCGGCGGGCGTGTCGGCGCACCTGGCCGACCTCGTGCGGCAGCTGAGCCCCGCCGGCCCCACCGAGGCCCAGAAGATGCAGGCCACCTTCTTCGCCACCACCTGCAACGACAGCCCGTGGACCACCGACCAGGCCTACTGGGACGCCTACGGCGACGAGCAGGGCGCGAAGTACCCGCTGGTGGGCTACAGCCGGTCCACCCAGGTCTGCGCGTACTGGGACCGCCCCGGGCTGGACCTGCCCGCGGTGACGGGCGCCGACCTGCCGCCGCTGCTCATCGTGCAGTCCCGCAACGACCCCGCGACGGCCTACGAGGGCGCGCTGAAGACCCACGAGGCGCTGGGCTCCTCGGTGATGATCACCGTCGAGGACGAGGGTGACCACGGCCTGTACGGCATGGGCAACGCCTGCGTCGACGACGTCGTCGGGGCGTTCCTCACCGACGGCGAGGTCCCGGCCGGGGACGTGACCTGCCAGGGCTCCCCGGCCCCGGTGACCGCCTCCTCCGGCGGCGCCGACGTCCTCGCCGAGGTGCTGCGCGCGGCCCGGTCGGCGGCGACCCGGTGATCACGCGGTGCGGGTGAGGTCGTTCGTGCCCCCGGCGGCGGGTGGGTGAGGATGACCCCGTGAGGTCGACCACGTGAGCACCCCCCGCCCGCCCGCCCTCGGCGCCGACGGCGTCTCCGACGAGGAGCGCCGCCTGGCGCTGCGCCGCATGCGGTGGCTGGCCACCGGCCTGCTGGTGCTGGCCGCCGTCGTGTACGCCCTGACGACCGGGCGCGCGGGCGGGTGGGGGTTCGTCAACGCGGCCGCCGAGGCGGCCATGGTGGGCGCCGTGGCCGACTGGTTCGCGGTGACGGCGATCTTCCGGCACCCGCTGCGGCTGCCCATCCCGCACACCGCGCTCATCCCGCGCCGCAAGGAGGCCCTCGGCCAGAGCCTGGAGCAGTTCGTCGCGGAGAACTTCCTCGCCGAGGACGTCGTGCGGGACAAGGTGGTGCGGGCCGGCATCCCCCGGCGGGTGGGGACCTGGCTGGTCGAGCGGGGCGGGTCGGCCCGCGTGGTGGAGGAGGCGTCCACGATCCTCACCGGCGCGCTGGGGATCCTGCGCGACGAGGAGGTCACCACCGTCATCGACCAGGTCCTGGTGCGCCGCCTCGGGGCGCAGCCGTGGAGCCCCACGCTGGGGCGGCTGCTGGGCGAGGTCGTCAACGAGGGCACCCACCACCCCGTGGTGGACCTGACGCTCGTGGAGGTCCAGACCTGGCTGCGCGCCAACGAGGACCGGGTGCGCCGCATGGTCACCGACCGCGCCCCGCTGTGGGCGCCGGACTGGCTCAACGACCGCCTCGGCAAGCGGGTGTACACCGAGGCCCAGACGTGGGTGGACGACGTCGTCGCCGACCGCGGGCACGCCGGGCGCAAGGCCATCGACGACCTGCTGGCCCGCTACGCCGACGCCCTCCAGAACGACCCCGAGACCCGCGCCAAGGCCGACGAGTTCCAGCGGCGGCTGCTCAGCTCCCCCGGCCTGGCCGACACGGTCGCCGGGCTGTGGTCCACCGTGCGGGGCCTGCTGCGGGAGGCGCTGGACGACCCGGGCAGCTCGCTGCGGGTGCGCAGCACCGAGGCCCTCGTCGACGTGGGGCACCGGCTCGTGCAGGACGAGGCGTTCGCGCTGCGCGTGCAGGGGCACCTGACCGACGCCGCCGGGCACGTCGTGCGCCGCTTCGCGCCCGAGCTGGCGACCGTCATCTCCGACACCGTCGCCCGCTGGGACGGCGACGACGCCGCGCGCCGCATCGAGCTGCACGTGGGCCGGGACCTGCAGTTCATCCGGATCAACGGGACGGTCGTCGGCGGGCTCGTGGGTCTGTTCATCCACGCGGTGACGGTGCTGGTCAGCTGAGCCGGTGACCGGTGCGCCTGGACCGATCGGGTGTTCTAGACGCGGGTCGGGGACCCGGCGCGCCGATGGGCACCGGGTGAGCCCCGCCCGCGACCTGCGCCGTCGCGCCGTGACCGCCTTCTCCCTGCTGCCGCGCGGGCGGATGCTGCCCGACGAGGTGTGGCAGCGGCGGCACCGGGCGGTCGTGCGGGTCGCCGCCGCGCAGGCCGCCCTCCTGGTGCTCTTCGGCGCCTTCCTGGGGCACGCAGCGCTGGCGTGCGTGGCCGGCGGGGTGCTCGTCGCGGCCCCCCTGGTGCTGGCGCTGCCCGCCTCCCAGGGGCGGAAGCTGCGCTCGGCGGGGGCCTCGGTGAGCCTGTTCCTCGCCTCCACGGTGCTCGTGCAGTTCTGGGAGGGGCAGACCGAGGCGCACTTCCACTTCTTCGTCATGGTCGGCCTCGTCGCCCTGTACCAGGACTGGGTGCCGTTCTCGATCGGGCTCGGCGTCGTCGTCGTCCACCACGGCCTCCTGGGCGCGCTGCGACCGCAGTTCGTGTACAGCCATCACGCCGCCCACGAGCACCCGTGGGCCTGGATGGCCGTCCACGCCGGGTTCGTCCTGGCCGCCAGCCTGACGCACCTGGCGTCGTGGCGGCTCAACGAGCAGCAGGGCCTGCGGGACCCGCTGACGGGGCTGGCGAACCGGACGCTGCTGCAGGAGTTCCTCACCCGGGCGCTGGCCCGGCGCGACGAGGTCGGGGTCCTGTTCGTCGACCTCGACGACTTCAAGAACGTCAACGACTCCCGCGGCCACGCCGCCGGCGACCAGCTGCTGCTGGCCGTCGCGCAGCGGCTGCGGGCGTGCGTGCGCGGCGGCGACCTCGTCGCCCGGCTGGGCGGGGACGAGTTCGCCGTCGTCATCCACGGCGGGCACGCCCCGGCCCGCCGGGTCGGCGAGCGGTTCCTCGCCAGCCTGGCCCAGCCCGTCGACGTCGAGGGCCAGCAGGTGCACGTCCACGCCAGCCTCGGCACGGCCGACACCGCCACGATGTGCGGGTCCCGCTCGGAGCTGGACGCCTCCGCCGAGCTGCTGCGCAACGCGGACCTGGCGATGTACTGGGCCAAGTCCAGCGGCAAGAACCGGCTCGTCGCCTACTCCGAGGGCATGGCGAAGGAGGCGCAGGACAAGGCGGCGCTGCGCGAGGACCTGGGCCGGGCGCTCGCGCTGGGGCAGCTGGAGGTCCACTACCAGGCGACGATCGACTTCCGCCGCACCGTCGACGGCGAGCAGCCGCGGGCCAAGGGGTACGAGGCGCTGCTGCGCTGGCGCCACCCCGAGCGCGGCATGGTCCCCCCGCTGGAGTTCGTGCCGCTGGCCGAGGCCAGCGGCGACATCCTGCCCATCGGGTCGTGGGTGCTGCGCACGGCGACGCAGCAGGCCGCGCGGTGGACCGCCGAGCGCGGCTACCCCGTCGGCGTCGCGGTGAACCTGTCGGCCGTGCAGCTGGCCTCCGACGACGTCCTGGCCGTCGTGCGGGACGCGCTGCGCGACAGCGGGCTGCGCCCGCACCAGCTGACCCTGGAGGTCACAGAGAGCCTGCTGGTCGACGACCTGGAGGCGGTGTCGGCGCGGCTGGCGCAGCTGCGGGCGGCGGGGGTGCTCGTCGCGATCGACGACTTCGGCACGGGGTACTCCAGCCTGTCGTACCTGCGCCGGCTGCCGGTGGACACCGTCAAGATCGACCGGTCGTTCATCGGCGACCTGACCCACGGCGGGTCGGCGACGACCCTGGTCGCCTCGATCATCGAGCTGGCCCGCAGCCTGGGCCTGGACGTGGTGGCCGAGGGCGTGGAGACCGAGCAGCAGGCGCAGGTGCTGCGCGACCTGTCGTGCACGTACGCGCAGGGCTACCTGTACGCCCGGCCCCAGCCGGCCGGGGAGGTGCCGGCGGACCCGGCCCAGGTCCCGGCTCAGGCCCCCGCTCAGGCTCCGGTGGTGCCCGCGATCGTCGCCGACCCCAGGACGCGGGTCCCCCGGTAGACCGCCACCGTCTGGCCGGGGGCGACGCCGGTCAGCGGCTCGCGCAGCTCGACGTGCAGCTCCGGGCCGGCCCCGGCGGCCGGGCGCAGCTCGGCGACCGCGGGGACGGGCTCGCCGTGGGCGCGGACCTGGACGTGGACCTCGACGGGCCCGGCCGGCGGCGGGCAGTTCCAGACCGGGTCGACGGCCCGCAGCCCCGACACCGCCAGCCGCTCCGCCGGGCCGACGGTCACGGTGCGCCGCACCGGCTCGATGCCCAGGACGTACCGGGGTCGGCCGTCCGGCGCGGGCCGGGAGATCCCCAGTCCCTTGCGCTGGCCGACGGTGAAGCCGTACGTGCCGCTGTGGGTGCCCAGGACCCGCCCGTCCTCGTCGAGGATCTCGCCGGGCACCTCCCCGAGCTTGTCGGCCAGGAACCCGCGGGTGTCGCCGTCGGGGATGAAGCAGATGTCGTGGCTGTCGGGCTTGGCCGCCACCGGCAGCCCCCGGCGCTCGGCCTCGGCCCGGACCTGCGCCTTCGTGGGGGCGTCGCCGAGGGGGAACATGGCGTGGGCGACCTGGTCGGCGTCCAGCACCGCCAGCACGTACGACTGGTCCTTGGCGGCGTCGGCGGCGCGGTGCAGCTCCGCGGTGCCGTCCGGGCCGGTCACGACGCGGGCGTAGTGGCCGGTGGCGACGGCGTCGAAGCCGAGGGCGATCCCCTTGTCCAGCAGCGCCGCGAACTTGATGCGCTCGTTGCAGCGCACGCACGGGTTGGGCGTGCGGCCCGCGCCGTACTCGGCGACGAAGTCCGCGACGACGTCCTCGACGAAGTCGTCGGACAGGTCCCACACGTAGAAGGGGATGCCCAGCAGGTCCGCGGCGCGGCGGGCGTCCAGGGAGTCCTCGATGGTGCAGCACCCCCGGGACCCGGTCCGCAGGGTGCCGGGGTTGCGGTTGAGGGCCATGTGCACGCCGACGACCTCGTGCCCGGCGTCGACGGCCCGGGCGGCGGCGACCGCGGAGTCGACGCCGCCGCTCATCGCGGCCAGGACGCGCATCAGGCACCCCCCGCCAGGGCGGGGCGGCGGCGGGACCGGCCGCGGCGGGCCCCGGAGGCGCGCCGGGCCCGTTCGACGGCCGGGCCGATGGCGGCCAGGGCCGCGTCGACGTCGGCGTCGGTGGAGCTCCAGCCCAGGGAGAAGCGCAGCGCCCCGGCCGCCTCGGCCGGGTCCACGCCCATCGCCAGCAGGACGTGGCTGGGCTGCGGGACACCGGCCTGGCAGGCCGACCCGGTGGAGCACTGCACGCCCGCGGCGTCGAGCAGGTAGGTCAGGGAGTCGCCCTCGCAGCCGGCGAAGGTGACGTGCGCGTTCCCCGGCAGCCGGCCCGGGCCCGTCGCGGCCCCCCGGACCACCGCGCCGGGCACCGCCGCCAGCCCCGCCAGCAGCCGGTCGCGCAGCGCGGACAGCCGCGCCGCCTGGCCCGGCTGGTCCCCGACGGCGGCGCGCAGCGCGGCGGCGGTCGCCACGGCCCCGGGGGCGTCGAGGGTGCCGGAGCGGACCCCGAGCTCCTGACCGCCGCCCTGCAGCAGCGGCACCAGCGTCGTCCCGCGCCGCACGAGCAGGGCGCCGGTGCCGACCGGGCCGCCGAACTTGTGCGCCGACAACGACAGCAGGTCCGCGCCGGAGGCGGCGAAGTCGACGGGCAGCTGCCCGACGGCCTGCACGGCGTCGGTGTGGAGGGGCACCCCGGCGGCGCGCGCCAGGGCCGCGGCCGCCGCGACGGGCTGGACGGTCCCGACCTCGTTGTTGGCCCACATCAGCGAGACGCAGGCCACGGTGCCCGCGGCGTCGCCGTCCAGCTCCGCGGCCAGCGCGTCGAGGTCGACCAGGCCGGTGCCGTCGACCGGCAGCCAGGTGACCTGCGCGCCCTCGCGGGCCTGCAGCCACTCCACGCAGTCCAGGACGGCGTGGTGCTCGGTGGCGGTCAGCAGGACCCGGCGGCGGCGGGGGTCGGCGTCGCGGCGGGCGCGGTACAGGCCGGTCAGCGCGAGGTTGTCGCTCTCGGTGCCGCCGGAGGTCCAGACGACCTCCCCGGGGCGGGCGCCGAGCAGCTCGGCGACGGTCTCGCGGCTCTCCTCCACGCTCACCCGGGCCCGCCGCCCGGCCGAGTGCAGCGAGGAGGGGTTGCCCGCGCCCCGGGACGTCTCGGCGACCCACGCGTCGCGGGCCTGCGGTCGCAGCGCCGTCGTCGAGGCGTGGTCGAGGTAGGCGCGCTGGGGGTCCGCCGTCACGCCCTCGAGTGTAAGGAACTGCAAGACTGCCCCGGTGCCCGTCCCGATCCGCCCCGCAGCCGCCGCCGAGACCACCCGCAGCCACCCGCTGGGCGTGACCCCGCGCGCGGACGGGTCCGGGTCGGACGTCGCGGTGCTCGCCGCGCACGCCGACGCCGTGGAGGTGTGCGTGTTCGCCGCGGACGGCACCGAGACCCGCACCCGGCTGCCGGACGTCGAGCTCGGCGTCTGGCACGGGCACGTCCCGGGGCTGGTCGCCGGGTCCCGCTACGGCCTGCGGGTGCACGGCCGCTGGGACCCCGAGCGGGGGCTGCGGCACAACCCGGCGAAGCTGCTGCTGGACCCGTACGCCCGCGGCGTCGAGGGCGAGGTGGCGCTGCGGCCGGAGATCTTCGGCCACGCCGTGGGCGAGGACCTGCGCGGCGACCTGACGGTCCCCGACCCCCGCGACAGCGCCCCGCACGTGCCCCGGGGCGTCGTCGTCGCCCCGCTGCCGGCGGACCTGCGGGTGGGCGAGGACGAGCGGCCGCGGGTGCCGTGGGCGGACACGGTGGTCTACGAGGCGCACGTGCGCGGCCTGACCCGGCGCCTGGCCGCCGTCCCCGAGGACGAGCGCGGCACCTACGCGGCGCTGGCCCACCCCGCCGTCCTGGAGCACCTGACGTCCCTGGGCGTCACCGCGCTGGAGCTGCTGCCGATCCACGCCAGCACCTCCGAGATCGCGCTGCGCCGGCGCGGGCTGTCGAACTACTGGGGCTACAACACCCTCGCCTTCAACGCCCCGCACCCGGGGTACGCGACCCGCGCGGCGCGCGAGGCGGGGCCGCAGGCGGTGCGCGAGGAGTTCCGGCGGGCGGTCGCGGCCCTGCACGCCGCGGGCATCGAGGTCCTGCTCGACGTCGTCTACAACCACACCTGCGAGGAGGGGCCCGACGGCCCGCACCTGTCGCTGCGCGGGCTGGACGACGCGACGTACTACCTGCGCGACGCCGGGGGGCGGCCGTTCGACGTCACCGGCTGCGGGAACTCCCTCGACTTCGCCGAGCACCGCGTCGTGCAGTTCGCGCTGGACTCGCTGCGGTACTGGGTCACCGAGTACGGCGTGGACGGTTTCCGGTTCGACCTCATGACGACGCTGGCCCGCGGCCGCGACGGCTTCTCCCCCGACCACCCGTTCCTCGTCGCGCTGGCCGCGGACCCGGTGCTGGCGCAGACCAAGCTCGTCGCCGAACCCTGGGACGTCGGCCCCTTCGGCTGGCGCACCGGCCAGTTCCCGCCGCCGCTGCACGAGTGGAACGACCGGTTCCGCGACGGGGTGCGCCGGTTCTGGCTGTCGGACGCGCGGGAGATCAGCGCGGGGTACTCCCCGCCGGTGGCCGCCGGCCGGGGCCTGCGGGAGTTCGCGACCCGCTTCGCCGGGTCCGCCGACACCTTCGACGTCCAGCGCGGCCGGCTGACCAGCGTGAACTTCGTGACCGCCCACGACGGGTTCACCCTGGCCGACCTCGTGGCGTACGACCGCAAGCACAACGAGGCCAACGGCGAGGGCAACCGCGACGGCAGCGACTCCGACACCAGCTGGAACCACGGCGTCGAGGGCGAGACGGCCGACCCGGCGGTGCTGGAGCTGCGCCGCCGCAGCATCCGCAACCTGTTCGCGACGCTCGTGCTGTCCTCCGGCGTCCCGATGATCACCGCGGGCGACGAGTTCGGCCGCAGCCAGGGCGGGAACAACAACGCCTACTGCCAGGACAACGAGGTCGGCTGGGTCGACTGGGACCTCGCCGACTGGCAGCGCGACCTGCTCGGCGACGTGCGCGAGCTGCTGGCCCTGCGCCGGCGCTACCCGGTCCTGCGCGAGGCCGGGGTGCGCCGCGGGTCGCCGGTGCGCGAGCAGCGGCAGGACCTGCTGTGGTTCGCCGAGGACGGTGCCCCGATGAGCGTGGAGAAGTGGCACGAGGGCGACCGGCGGATCCTGCAGGTCCTCGTCGACGGCCGCGACCGGGGCCAGGACTCGGTGCTGGTCGTCGTGAACGGCGGGGCGCGGCAGCTGGACGTCACCCTGCCCACCGTGGAGGGCCTGACGAGGTTCACCCCCCGGTGGGCCTCCACCCCCGACCGCCGTCGCCGCGCCACCGCGGCCGGCCGGGCGCTGCGGCTGGCGCCGTGGTCGGTGCGGGTGCTGGCCGGTTCCTGAGCGCGCCGGGGCCGGGGGCTGGCACCCCGGCCGCGTGCCCGACGTCGTGGACCCGCTGGTGACGTTCCACGCCCTCGACCCCGCGGTCCTGGACGCCGTCCGGGGGCCGGTGAGTCACCCGGCTCCCGAGGGGGCCGCACGGGGCGGGGGGACGGGCCCGGGGCCGCCCCGGTCGCTGCGCCGGGGCCAGGCCGCGGTGTGGACCGCCCGGCACGCGTTCGCGGTCCTCCACCCCGCCCCCCGCTGAACCCCTCCCGGGGAACGTCAGGCGTTCGCGACGAGCCCCAGCTCAGCGGGCACCGCGAGCCCCTCGTGCCGGGGCAGGACCCGCACCGTGTACCCGAACGGCCCGGTCTGGTGCAGCGTGAACTCCCCCTCGAACCGGTGCCGGCCGTCCCCGAGGGACTCGGTGGGGGTGAGCCGGACGGTCCCGGAGGGCCGCAGCTCGTCGGACTCGCTGACGCGGCCGTGCACGACCTGCACCTCCACGTCGTCCACGGACAGCTCCCCGAGGGAGACGACGCCGCGCACGTGCACGACGTCGCCGATCTGCGCGGAGTCCCCCACGCCGGAGGACTCCACGTGGTCGACCCGCACCGCCGGCCAGGACCCGCGCACGGCCTGCTTCCAGCGCGCCAGGTCCTTCGCCCCGGCCGCCGAGGAGGCCAGCGCCGAGCGCCCGGCGCGGGCGGCGGGGACGTACAGCTGCTGGACGTAGTCGGTGACCATGCGGCTGGCGAGGACCTTCGGGCCCAGGGAGGCCAGCGTGTGCCGCACCATCTCCAGCCAGCGCGCGGGCAGGCCCCGCTCGTCGCGGTCGTAGAACCGCGCCGCCACCGAGTTCTCGACGAGGTCGTACAGCGCGGCGGCCTCCAGGTCGTCGCGGTGGTCGGGGTCCTCGACGCCGTCGGCGGTGGGGATGGCCCAGCCGTTCCCGCCGTCGTACCACTCGTCCCACCAGCCGTCGAGGATCGACAGGTTCAGCCCGCCGTTGAGCGCGGCCTTCATGCCCGACGTGCCGCACGCCTCGAAGGGCCGCAGCGGGTTGTTCAGCCACACGTCGCAGCCGGGGTACAGGCTCAGGGCCATGGTGATGTCGTAGTTCGGCAGGAACACGATGCGGTGCCGCACGGCGGGGTCGTCGGCGAAGCGGACCATCTGCTGGATGAGGCGCTTGCCGGTCTCGTCGGCCGGGTGGGACTTGCCGGCGATGACGAGCTGCACGGGCCGCTGCGGGTGCAGCAGCAGCGACTTCAGCCGCTCGGGGTCGCGCAGCATCAGCGTCAGCCGCTTGTACGTCGGGACCCGGCGGGCGAAGCCGATCGTCAGCACGTCGGGGTCCAGGACGTCCTTGGTCCAGGCGAGCTCGGGTTCGGAGGCGCCGCGCTGGAGCCAGGACAGCTTCAGGCGGCGGCGGGCGTCCTCGACGAGCCGGCCGCGCAGCAGCCGCCGCGTCCGCCAGATCTCCTCGTCGGGCACCTGGCCGACCTTCTCGAACCCGAGCCCCTCCCGGGGCAGTTCGGGCCCGATGTACTGCTTGCCCATCGCGATGACCTCCGGGGCCACCCACGTGGGGGCGTGCACCCCGTTGGTGATGGACGAGATCGGCACCTCGGGGGCGTCGAACCCGGGCCACAGCCCGTCGAACATGCCGCGGCTGACGGCGCCGTGCAGCTGGGACACGCCGTTGGCGCGCTGGGCCAGGCGCAGGCCCATGACGGCCATGTTGAAGACGCTCGGGTCCCCGCCGGGGTAGTCCTCCGCACCGAGGGCGAGGATGCGCTCGGTCGGGACCCCCGGCAGCGGGTTGTCGCCGCCGAAGTACAGCTCGATCTGGTCGCGGCCGAACCGGTCGATCCCGGCCGGGACCGGGGTGTGGGTGGTGAAGACGGTCGCCGCGCGCACGGCCTCCAGGGCCTCGTCGTAGCTGAGCCCGCGCTCGACCTGCTCGCGGATGCGCTCGACCGACAGGAACCCCGCGTGCCCCTCGTTGGTGTGGTAGACCTCCGGCTCGGGCGCGCCGGTGAGCCGCGACCACAGCCGCAGCGCGCGGACCCCGCCGATCCCGCACAGCAGTTCCTGCTGCAGCCGGTGCTCCCCGCCGCCGCCGTAGAGGCGGTCGGTGACACCGCGGGCGGCGTCGTCGTTGTCCTCCACGTCGGAGTCCAGCAGCAGCAGCGGCACCCGCCCGACCTGCGCCTTCCAGACCTGCGCGTGCAGCCGCCGGCCGCCGGGCAGGTCCACGGACACCTTCGCGGGGCTGCCGTCGGGTTCGCGCAGCAGCGCCAGCGGCAGGCCGTCGGGGTCCAGGACGGGGTAGGTCTCCTGCTGCCACCCGTCGCGCGACAGCGACTGCTTGAAGTAGCCGGTGGCGTAGAACAACCCGACGCCCACGATCGGCACGGCCAGGTCGCTGGCGGACTTCAGGTGGTCCCCGGCGAGGATGCCCAGGCCGCCGGAGTACTGGGGCAGGGCCCCGGTGATGCCGAACTCCATGGAGAAGTAGGCGATGGAGGCCGGGGCGTCGGCGCCCAGCCCGGCGTACCAGCCCGGCCGGGACAGGTAGGCCCGCAGGTCGGCGGCGGTGGCGCGGACCCGCTCGACGAAGGCGGCGTCGGCGGCGAGGGCCTCGAGGCGCTCGGTGCTCAGGGCTCCCAGCAGCGCGCCCGGCTCGCGGTGGACGGCCACCCAGGCCGCCGGGTCCATCGACTCGAACAGGTCCCGGGTGGGTTTGTGCCACGACCAGCGCAGGTTGCTCGCCAGCTCGCCCAGGGGCGCGAGCGGGGAGGGCAGGACGGTCCGGACGGTGAAGCGCCTGATAGCTCTCACGGCGCCGACCCTAGACCGGTGATCACCCCCGCGCGACGGGATCGGGGAAGGCCCCGGTGCTCCCGCGCGACGATCGGCCCCCGTCTGGGTAGGTTCGCACCGTGACGATCGACCAGGACCGGCTGACCGTGCAGACGAGCGCTACCGGGACCCCGGTGGTGGGGCGCATCCCCGTGCTCGACGTCCAACCCGTCGTCGACGGCGGGAGGTGGCCCTCCCAGGCCGTCCCCGGCGAGCTGATCCCGGTGCGCGCCACCGTGTTCCGCGAGGGGCACGACGCCGTCGCCGCCACCGCGGTGCTCGTGCGGCCCGACGGCACCGACGGCCCGTCGGCGCGGATGACCGTGGAGAACGCGGGCCTGAGCACCTGGGCGGCGACCCTGTCCCCCGACGCCGAGGGCCTGTGGGGCCTGCGGGTGGAGGGCTGGTCGGACCCGTACGGCACCTGGGACCACGACGCGACGATCAAGGTCGAGGCCGGCGTCGACGTCGCCCTCATGCTGGAGGAGGGCGCGCGGCTGCTGGAGGGCGCCGCCGCGCAGCCGGGCCGCTCCGGCGAGGACGCGGACGTGCTGCGCGAGGCCGCGAACGCCCTGCGCGACACCTCCCGCGGCGACCACGAGCGCCTGGACGCCGGGCGCAGCGAGGCCGTGCGCGCCGTCCTGGACCGGCTGCCGGTGCGCGAGCTGGTCAGCCCGTCGGCGACCTACCCCGTGCGGGTCGAGCGCGAGCGCGCCGCGTTCAGCGCCTGGTACGAGTTCTTCCCCCGCTCCGAGGGCGCGCGCTGGGACGAGCAGGAGCAGCGCTGGATCTCCGGGACGTTCCGCACCGCGGCCGAGCGCCTCCCGGCGATCAAGGAGATGGGGTTCGACATCGCGTACCTGACCCCGATCCACCCCATCGGCCGCGTCAACCGCAAGGGCCCGAACAACTCCCTGACGGCCGGGCCGCTGGACCCGGGGTCGCCCTACGCGATCGGGGCGGCCGAGGGCGGTCACGACGCCCTGCACCCCGACCTGGGCACGTTCGAGGACTTCGACTTCTTCGTCGCGCGCGCCAAGGAGCTGGGCCTGGAGGTCGCGATGGACATCGCCCTGCAGTGCGCCCCCGACCACCCGTGGGTCACCGAGCACCCGGAGTGGTTCACCACCCGCGCCGACGGGTCCATCGCCTACGCGGAGAACCCGCCGAAGAAGTACCAGGACATCTACCCGCTGAACTTCGACAACGACCCCGCCGGGATCTACGCCGAGGTCAAGCGCATGATCCTGCTCTGGGTCGAGCACGGCGTGACGCTGTTCCGCGTCGACAACCCGCACACCAAGCCCGTCGAGTTCTGGGAGTGGCTGATCGCGGAGGTCAACGCCGAGCACCCGGAGGTCATCTGGCTGGCCGAGGCGTTCACCAAGCCCGCGATGATGCACACGCTGGCGAAGGTGGGTTTCCAGCAGTCGTACACGTACTTCGCGTGGCGCAACCAGGCCTGGGAGCTGCGGGAGTACCTGACGCAGCTGACCACCGAGTCGGCGCACTACATGATCCCGAACTTCTGGCCGACGACCCACGACATCCTCACCCCCACCATGCAGTACGGCGGGCCGCCGGTGTTCAAGCTGCGCGCGGCGCTGGCGGCGCTGCTGTCGCCGTCGTGGGGCATCTACACCGGGTACGAGCTGATCGAGCACGCCGCCCGCCCCGGCGCCGAGGAGCAGCTCGACAACGAGAAGTACCAGTACCGCCCCCGCGACTTCGCCAAGGCCGAGCGGGAGGGCTGGTCGCTGGCCCCGTACCTGGGCCGGCTGAACCAGGTCCGCAACCAGCACCCGGCGCTGAAGCAGCTGCGGGGCACCGTGTTCCACGCCAGCGACGACGAGAACGTCCTGGCGTTCTCCCGCCGCCGCGTCGAGGCCGACGGCAGCGAGGACCTGCTGATCGTCGTGGTGAACCTCGACCCGCACGCGACGCGGGAGACGACCGTCCACCTGGACATGGGTGCGCTCGGCCGGCAGTGGTGGGACCGGCTGCCCGTGCACGACGAGCTGACGGGCGCGGAGTACGAGTGGGGCGAGCACAACTTCGTCCGGCTCGACCCGCACGTCGAGCCCGTGCACGTCTTCCACGTCCGGGGCTGAGGGTGGCGGGTCCGCCCGACCCGCGGCCCGTCGGGTGACCCCCCTCGACCGGGGGCCGGTGGCTCCCGTCCCCGGGAGGTCGGCCGGGGCCGATGGTGAGACGGTGCTGTCCGTGAACAACTCGCCCCACCCCAGCCGGGGTCCCCAACGACCGGAGGTGTCCTGACCGTGGGAGCACCCGTGAAGACGTCGCAGGCCTCCGACGAGGCGATCGCCGAACTCCTGCGCGAGTGGGCGCCGCGGCAGCGGTGGTTCGCGCACAAGGGCGTCGCGACGCACGTCGTGCGCCTGGAGCGCACCCCCTTGGACGAGGGCGGCGTCGCCCAGCTCGTCGCGCTGACCGTGCGGGCCGGTGAGGGCGAGGACGCGCCCCGCACCGTCTACTCGGTGCCGATCTCGGTGCGCCCGGCGCCCGACGAGGCGCTGGCCGCCGCCCTCGTCGGGGAACTGCCCGACGTCGACGGCGCCCCGGCCTGGGTCTACGACGGCCCGCACGACCCGACGTGGACGCGGGCGCTGCTGACGCTGGTCGCCAGCGAGGAGGGCGCGGGCTCGCGCACGTTCGGCGTCCACGGGCACAGCGCCGAGGGCGGTCTGCCGGTGCCCGCCGGGCTGCGGACGAAGGTGCTCTCGGGCGAGCAGTCGAACACCTCGATCGTGGTGTCGGCCGACGAGGGCGAGGTGCCGCTCATCGCCAAGGTGTTCCGGGTGCTGTCCGCCGGCGACAACCCCGACGTGGTGGTGCAGACGGCGCTGGCCGACGCCGGGTGCGGGCGGGTGCCCCGCCCGGCCGGCTGGGTCGACGGGCAGTGGACCGGCCCGGACGGGACGGCCGCGCACGGCCACCTCGCGCACGTCACCGAGTTCCTGGCCGGTTCCCAGGACGCCTGGCGGGTGGCCACGGCCGCCGTGGCCGAGGGCCGCGACTTCTCCGCCGAGGCGGCCGAGCTGGGCCGCGCCACCGCCGAGGTGCACGCCGTGCTGGCCGCCGAGCTGCCCACGCAGCCGGCGACCCCCGAACGGCTCGCGGCGCTGGCCGACGGCCTGCTCGAACGGGTCGCCTGGGCCACGACGGCCGTCCCGCAGCTGCACGGGGTCGCGGCCGCGGCCCGGGAGCGCGTCGACGCCGTCCGGCACGTCACCGGCGCCCCGGACCTGCAGCGCGTGCACGGCGACTACCACCTGGGCCAGGTGCTGCACTCGGCCGCGCGCGGCTGGGTGCTGCTGGACTTCGAGGGCGAACCGCTGCGGCCGCTGGCCGAGCGCAGCCTGCCCGACCTGGCCCTGCGCGACGTCGCGGGCATGCTGCGGTCCTTCGACTACGCCGCCTCCACCGTCGCCGACCCCGGGTCGTGGGGGGCGGCGGCGCGCGCGGCGTTCCTCGACGGCTACGCGGCCGTCGCCGGGTCCGACCCGCGGGTGGGGCCGTCGGCGGTGCTGCTGGCCGCGCTCGAGCTCGACAAGGCCCTCTACGAGGTGGTGTACGAAGCGCGCAACCGGCCCGACTGGCTGCGCATCCCGCTGGACGCCGTCCACCGGCTGCTCTCCGACCCGTCCTGAGAGGCGGGTCCCCGACGATCACGGGAGACTCACACGCATGTCCGGTCACCCCCCCACCCCCCGCCCTGTGGACGCCGACGACCTGGCCCGGGTCGCTGCCGGGGCGCACTGGTCGCCGCACTCGGTCCTCGGGGCGCACACGCACGACGACGCGGTGACGTACCGCGTCCTGAAGCCGTTCGCCTCCTCCGTGACCGTCGTCACCGAGGACGGCGGCCGCGTCGGGCTGGTGCACGAGTACGACGGCGTCTGGGCCGGGGTGCTGCCCGGCGGGACCGTCGGCGACTACCGCGTCGAGGTGACCTACCCGGACGCCGAGCCGGTGCTGCTGGACGACCCGTACCGGTTCCTGCCCACCGTCGGCGAGGTCGACCTGCACCTCATCGGCGAGGGCCGGCACGAGGAGCTGTGGAACGTCCTGGGCTCGCACGTGCGGCACTGGCAGGGCCCGATGGGCCCGGTCGACGGCACGTCGTTCGCGGTGTGGGCGCCCAACGCCCGCGCGGTCCGCGTCGTCGGCGACCACAACCACTGGAACGGCCGGGGCGAGGCCATGCGGACGCTGGGCTCCTCCGGGGTCTGGGAGCTGTTCCTGCCCGGCGTCGGGGCCGGTTCCCGGTACAAGTACGAGATCCTCGGCGCGGACGGGCACTGGCGGCAGAAGGCCGACCCGATGGCCCGGTTCAGCGAGGTCCCGCCCGCGACGGCCTCGGTCGTCACGGAGTCGTCCTACCAGTGGCAGGACGACGAGTGGATGCAGCAGCGGGCTGCCACGGTCGCCCAGGACGGGCCGGTCTCCATCTACGAGGTCCACCTCGGGTCGTGGCGGCAGGGGCTGTCCTACACCGACCTCGCCACCGAGCTGGTGGAGTACGTCAAGGACGCCGGGTTCACCCACGTGGAGTTCCTGCCCGTCATGGAGCACCCCTTCGGCGGGTCGTGGGGCTACCAGGTCACGGGGTACTTCGCGCCGACCTCGCGGTTCGGGACCCCCGACGAGCTGCGGCACCTCATCGACGCCCTGCACCGGGCCGGGATCGGCGTCATCATCGACTGGGTCCCCGGGCACTTCCCCAAGGACGAGTTCGCCCTGGCGAAGTTCGACGGGACGGCGCTGTACGAGCACCCGGACCCGCGCCTGGGCGAGCACATGGACTGGGGCACGTACATCCCCAACTTCGGGCGCAGCGAGGTCCGCAACTTCCTCGTGGCGTCCGGGCTGTACTGGCTGGAGGAGTTCCACGCCGACGGCCTGCGCGTCGACGCCGTCGCCTCGATGCTGTACCTCGACTACTCCCGCAACGAGGGCGAGTGGGTGCCCAACCGCTACGGCGGCCGGGAGAACCTGGAGGCGATCGCCTTCCTCCAGGAGGCCAACGCCACCGCCTACAAGCGCACCCCCGGCATCATGATGATCGCCGAGGAGTCCACCGCCTACCCGGGCGTCACGGCCCCCACCGACGCCGGCGGGCTCGGGTTCGGGCTGAAGTGGAACATGGGCTGGATGCACGACTCGCTGGCGTACACCGCCGAGGACCCGGTGAACCGGCGGTACCACCACCACCAGATCACCTTCAGCCTCGTCTACGCCTTCAGCGAGAACTTCTGCCTACCGATCTCGCACGACGAGGTCGTGCACGGCAAGGGGTCCCTGCTGCGCAAGATGCCCGGCGACCGGTGGCAGCAGCTCGCGAACGTCCGCGCGTACCTGGCGTTCATGTGGTCCCACCCCGGCAAGCAGCTGCTGTTCATGGGGTCCGAGCTCGGTCAGGAGGCCGAGTGGTCCGAGGCGCGCTCGCTGGACTGGTGGCTGCTGGACACCCCGTGGCACCAGGGCCTGCACCACCTGGTGAGTCGGCTGAACGCCGTGTACAAGGCGCAGCCGGAGCTGTGGTCGGACGACTTCAGCGCGAGCGGCTTCGAGTGGATCGACGGCAGCGACGACACGCGCAACATCGTCTCGTTCGTCCGGTGGAGCACCGACCGGAAACCGCTGGTGGCGGTCTGCAACTTCTCCGGTGCGGCGTACGAGGACTTCCGCGTCGGGCTGCCCCAGCCGGGGCCGTGGCGGGAGCTCCTCAACACCGACGCCCCCGAGTTCGGCGGGTCCGGGGTCGTGAACACCGGGACCCTCGCCGGGGAGGACACGCCGTGGAACGGGCAGCGGTTCTCCACCGGGCTGCGGGTCCCGCCGCTGGGCGTGACCTGGCTCGTCCCGGCCTGACCCCCCTCCCCGGAGAAGGCCCCCACCGCGTGCGGTGGGGGCCTTCGCCGTGTCCGCTCACCGGCGGGGCGCGAGTCCCTCCCCCAGCGCGACGGGGCCGCCGTCGGTGCCGCGGACGCGCAGCACGTACCCCGGTCCCCCCGCCTCCGGCGGGCCGAAGCCGAGGAGGTCCAGCGCCGGCCCGACCGTGGTCCCCGGGTGCGGCGTGGTGCCCCAGTCGATGAGGAACGGCACGTCGGGGCGCCCGGGCCGGGCGCGGGTCAGCCGCCAGCTCAGCAGCGTCCCGTCCGGCGTCCGGCGGGACATCGCCTCCACCGGGCCGGGGTCGTCGCCGCGCGCGCGCCACGCCGCGACCGTCGCGTCGAGGTCGGCCGGGTGCACCGCGTACGTGACCACCCGCGGGCCGGTCAGCTCCGCGATGCCGAAGATCGCCGGTTCGACGGTGCCGTCGGGGTCGGGGCCGATGAGCTCGACGTAGTGCGGGCGGCGCTCCCCCGCGACGGTCAGCGCGACCAGCGCGTTGGCGGTGCCCGCGCCGGGGTGCACCCCGCCGGGGGCGGCGGTGACGCCGGTGGCGTCGGCGAACCGGGCGACGAGCTCCCCGAGGTCCGGGCCGGCGACGACGACGTGGTCGAGCAGCGGCGGGAAGCTCACGCGGCGCCGCCCCGC
Source organism: Kineococcus rugosus (assembly GCF_050871975.1). Taxonomy (NCBI): domain Bacteria; kingdom Bacillati; phylum Actinomycetota; class Actinomycetes; order Kineosporiales; family Kineosporiaceae; genus Kineococcus; species Kineococcus rugosus. Next base: position 151,414 of record NZ_JBJLSJ010000005.1, read on the forward strand.
CGGGAGGTGGGGACCTCCGGTTCCCCGAGGGAGAGCATCAGGCGGTTGGCCCAGTTGAAGAACGCGGCCCCGTTGACGACGTCGACGATCTCGGCGTCGTCCAGCCCCGCCGCGCGCAGCCGCTCGACGTCGGCGGCGCCGAACGCGAGCGGGGTCTCGGCCAAGTGCACCGAGGCGGCCACGACGGCGTTCCACCGCTCGTCGCCCAAGTCGGCGTGCACGCCCTCGTCGAGCAGGCGCTGCACGTCGTCCCGGCGACCGGACTCGCGGGTGGCGGCCGCGGCGTGGACGGAGGCGCAGAAGACGCACCCGTTGTGCCGGGAGGTGGCCGCGGCGGCCAGTTCCCGCTCGGCGCGGCCGACCCCGCCGTCGGTGTTGAAGAAGATGTCCAGGTCGGTCAGCGTGCGGGCGCGCAGCGCCTCGGGGTCGCGGGCCAGCAGGCGGAAGTACGGCATCGCCGCCCGGGACGGCTCGACCAGCGCCTCGCGCTGGACGTCGGTGAGGTCGGCCTCGGCGACGGGCCGCAGCCACGGCACCCACCCCAGGCCCTGCTGGGTGAACGCCTCCGGGCGGTGCAGGTCGGGGTGCTCGGTGACCACGTCGGCGTCGGCGGCGGCGGGGAGCGTGTCGGTCATCGGGTGGCCTCCGTGGCGGTGGCGGGGTGGGACTGCAGGACGGACAGGCCCCACGCCGTGCGCAGCTGGAAGCTGAGGAACGCGACGAGCTGGGAGAGGCTGACGACGTGGTCGGCGCTCCACCCCGCCTCGACGAGCGCGCGCAGCGCCGCCGGGCTCGCCTCGCGCGGGCGGAACACCAGCAGGTGGGTGTGGGCCAGGGCCGCGCTCAGCCGCGTCCCCAGCGCCGCCGCGAGCGCCGCGTCGGGCACCCAGGCGGTGGTGGGTGCGCTCTCGGCGGCCAGTCCCGGTTCGCGGTAGGTGCCGACGGGGCCGGTGGCGGCGGCGGCGCTCGCGGCGTCCTCCACCCCGTCCAGGAGGGTGTCGTCGGCCTGGTCGGCGAGCAGGTCGGCGTAGAAGGCGGCGGCCCGGTCGAAACCGTGGAGCCGGGCGGCGAACAGGGCGACGGCGTAGCGCTCGGCGTGGGTGAACTCCCCCGCCTCGGCCGGTTCGAGCAGGGCCTCGAAGCTGCGCTGGGCGTTCTCGCGCGCCTGGGGGCGCTGGTCGCGGGTGCGGGCCAGGGGGCTGCCGGGGGCGATGCCGGCCAGGAGGTCGATGACGTCGGCGGCCGGGGCCGTCGCTGGGGTGCTCACGCGGTTCCTCCGGGGGTGGGGACGAGGGCGGGTTCGGGGTCGTGGGCGTGGCGCAGCGCGGTGGCCGCGTCGGGGCCGGTGGCCCAGCCCAGCCGCGGGGCGACGGCGGTGCCGAGCAGTTCGAGGCTGCGCAGGGTGAGGTCGTGGGTGGCGGCGATGGAGTGGACCTGGAACGTGACGTCGGTCGCGACCTCCAGGGTGCGGTCGGCGGCCAGGGAGGCCGTCACCTCCTCGACGGTGCCGACGTGGGTGTCGGTGACGGCGACGAGGTCGTCGAGGCCGAGGTGGTCGGCGTCGACGCCGAGGAACGTCGCGGCCAGGCGGCGCAGCCCGTCCTCGGCCAGTTCCAGGGCGCGGGTGCGGTCCTCCTCGTCGACGACGAGCGCGGTGCGTGAGGCCAGGACCCGGACGGGGGCCCCCGGGGGCAGCGCGCTCAGGTGGGCCTCGACGATCGGGAGCTGCACGTCGTGCAGCGGTACCCCGGCGGGGCGCGGCTGGGTGCGCGACAGCATCAGGCCGTGGCCCGCGGCCCCGGCGCGCCGAGCTCCGGCGATGGAGAACGTGCCCTGCCAGACCCGGTCGGCCAGGGTGCCCGCCGCCGGGTACAGGTGGGCGCCGGTACCGCGGATCCCGTTGCCCCGCAGGGCGTCGAGGAAGACGGCGAGGTGGTCGTCGAAGAGGTCGCGCCGGCGGCCGGCCTCGCGCGCGAACGGGGCGAAGGAGCTGTCGGTGCCGCCGGAGGCGACGCCGAGCTGGACGCGGCCGCCGGACAGGGCGTCCAGGACGGCGGCGTCCTCGGCGGCGCGGACGGGGTCGTCGATCGGCAGGGTGACCACGCCGGTGCCGAGCGCGATGCGGGTGGTGCGCTCGGCGGCGGCGGCGAGCAGCACGAACGGCGACGGGAGACCGCCCTCGTGCTCGCCGAAGTGGTGCTGGGCGACCCAGGCCGAGGCGAAGCCGTGGCGCTCGGCCTGCTGGACCTGCTCCAGCGCGAAGCGGTACCGGTCGGGGGCGGGGGCCGCTTCGAGCAGGCGGGTGAAGAACCCCGGGCGGGGGGTGGTGGGCGCGGTCACCGTCGGGCCTCCTCGGTGGGGACGTGCTGGCGGGGGACGGCGCGGCGGGACCGGCCCGCGCCGGGGACCGCGTCGAGCAGTTCGCGGGTGTACGGGTGCTGCGGGTCGGCGAAGACGTCCCGCACCGGGCCGGACTCGACCTGCCGGCCGCGGCGCAGGACCGAGACGGTGTCGGCGACCTGCCGGACGACCGCGAGGTCGTGGGAGATGAAGACGTAGGTCAGGCCCAGGTCGGCCTGCAACCGGGCCAGCAGGCGCAGCACCTGCGCTTGCACGCTCACGTCGAGGGCGGAGACGGCCTCGTCGAGGACGACGAGGTCGGGTTCGAGGACCAGGGCGCGGGCGATGGCGACCCGCTGGCGCTGCCCGCCGGACAGCTCCCGCGGCCGGCGGCCGGCGACGTCGGCGGGCAGCCCGACGACCTCGAGCTGGTGGGCGACCCGATCGCGGCGCTCGGCGGCGTCGCCGATCCGGTAGTTCAGCAGCGGCTCGGCGACGATGGCCCCCACCTCCAGGCGGGGGTCCAGCGAGGCGTACGGGTTCTGGTGGACCAGCTGGGCGGTGCGGCGGTAGGCGCGCGCGGCCCGGGAGGTGGGGCGCCCGCCGAGGGCGGTGACGTCGGTGCCGCCGACGAGGACGGTGCCGGCGGTGGGCCGCCCGAACCCGGCCAGCGCGCGCCCGGTGGTCGTCTTGCCCGAACCGGACTCCCCCACCAGGGCGTGGGTGGTGCCGCGCGCGACGGTGAAGGAGACGCCGTCGACGGCCACCAGGGGGTCGGCCCCGCGGCGGCGGAACTCCTGCCGCAGCCCCTCGACCCGCACGAGCGGCGGCCCGTCGCCGGGGTCGACGGGGTCGCGGTCCACGACGCGGGTCAGCGAGGGGGCGTCGGCCAGCAGGGCCCGCGTGTACTCCGCGCGCGGGCGGGCCAGCACGTCGGCCGTGGCGCCGGCCTCCTGGACGGTCCCGCGGCGCAGGACGACGACCGCGTCGGACCGCTCGGCGGCCACGGCGAGGTCGTGGGTGATGAGCAGGACGCCGGTGCCGGTGGCCGCGCGCAGGTCGTCGAGCAGGTCCAGGACGGTGGCCTGGACGGTCACGTCGAGGGCGCTGGTGGGTTCGTCGGCGATGAGGAGCTCGGGTTCGAGGGCGAGGGCGGCGGCGATGAGGACGCGCTGGCGCATGCCGCCGGACAGCTCGTGCGGGTGCTGCCGGGCCCGCCGGGCGGGGTCGTCGATGCCGACGCGCTCGAGCAGGTCCAGGACGCGGGCCCGGGTGGCCCGCCGGTCGCGCGCGCCGTGGATGCGCAGGCCCGCGGCCACGCTGGCCCCGATGGTCGCGACGGGGTTCAGGGAGTTGCCCGGGTCCTGCGGGACCAGGCCGATCCGGCGCCCGCGCACCGCCCGCAGCTCCCGCTCGGACAGGGCCAGCAGGTCCTCCCCGCGCAGGTCGACCCGGCCGCCGCTGACGCGGCCGTTGCCGGCGAGCAGGCCGATGACGGCCTGCGCGACGCTGGACTTGCCCGAGCCGGACTCCCCCACCAGGGCGGTGACCCGGCCCGGTTCGACGTCGAGGGACACCCCGTCGACGGCGCGGACGGCGCCGCGGGCGGTGGTGTAGTCCACGCGCAGGTCGCGCACGCTCAGCAGGGTGGTCACGCCACGCTCCCCCGGATCGACTGGCTGAGGCGGTTGGTGGCCAGCACGACGGCGACGACCACGACCCCGGGCAGGACGGTCAGCCACCAGGCGGTGGCGACGTAGTTGCGGCCCTCGGCGATGAGCAGGCCCCACTCCGGGGTGGGCGGCGGGGCGCCGTAGCCGAGGAAGCCGAGGGTGGAGATCTGCAGGACGGCCGAGCCGAGCTGCAGGGCCGCCAGCGCCACGACGGGGGTCAGGGAGTTCGGCAGGACGTGCCGGCGCAGGACCGCGCCGAAGGTGCCGCCGGAGCCGTAGGCGGCCTCGACGTACTCGCTGACGCGCACCCGCACGACCTCGGCGCGGGCGAGGCGGGCGAAGACGGCGATGGAGGTGACGCCCACGGCGACGGCGGCGTTGGTGGTGCCGAAGCCGAGCAGGATGACGACGCTGAGGGACAGCAGCAGGCCGGGGACGGCGAGCAGGACGTCGACCAGGCGCATGAGGACGTCGTCGACCGCGCCGCCCAGCGACCCGGCGAGGACACCGGTCAGGGTGCCGGCGACGAAGCCGACGAGGACGGCCACGACGGCGCCGAGGATCGAGTGCGAGGCCCCGTGGACGACGCGGGTGAACACGTCGCGCCCGGTGGCGTCGGTGCCGAACCAGTGCTCGGCGCTGGGGGCCTGCAGCGACGGGGCGACCGTCGCGGTGGGGCTGCCGGGGGCGAACAGGCCCGGCACCAGCGCCCACGCCAGGGCGAGCAGGACGACGGCGGCGGGGACCAGGACCCCCACCGGGACCCGGCGCCGGGGGCGGCGCGGGCGGTCGGGGGCCGGGGCGGGGAGGGTGGTGGCGCTCATCGGGCTGCTCCGGTGCGCAGGCGCGCGTCGAGGACGGGGTAGAGCAGGTCGACGACGAGGTTGACGACCACGTAGGCCACCGTGGACAGGACCACCACGGCCAGCAGGACGGGGGTGTCGCGGTTGGCGACGGCCTGGGCGGTGAGCTGCCCGATGCCGGCGCGCCCGAAGACGGCCTCGGTGACCACCGCGCCGCCGACGAGCTCGCCGAACAGCAGCCCGGCCATCGTCAGCGCGGGCAGGACGGCGTTGCGGCTGACGTCGTGCCACAGCAGCCAGCCGGTGCCGGCGCCGCGGGCGCGCACCACGGGGACGAACGGCATCCGCACGACGTCGTCGATGCTGCGCATCAGGACCTGCGCCAGCGGCGCGGCGATCGGCACCGCGATGGTGAGGACCGGCAGGACCAGCGCCTCGACGGGGCCGGCGCCGATGACGGGCACCAGGCCGAGGCGGAAGGACAGGACCTGGATGAGCAGGATGCCGATCCAGAACACCGGCAGGGACACGAACAGCGGCGGGAGGTTGCGGAACGCCCGGCGCAGCCAGCGGACCCGGCCGTGGGTGGCGGTGACGGCGATGACCACGGCCAGGACGACCGCGACGGCCAGTCCCAGCGCGGCCAGCACCAGGGTGGGCGGCAGGGCGGCGGCGACGAGGGTGGAGACCGCGGCCCCGCTCTGCACCGAGTACCCCAGGTCCCCGCCGAGGAAGGCCCACGCGGACTCGGCGAACCGCACCGGCAGGGGCCGGTCGGCCCCGTAGGCGGCGCGGATCTCGGCCAGCTGCTCGGGGGACAACCCCAGTTCGGGGCTGCCGAAGCGGGCCAGGACGGCGTCGCCGGGCAGCGCGGCGAGCAGCACGTAGGTCAGCGCGTAGGCCAGCACCAGGACGACGACGGCCTGGCCGGCGCGCCGCAGCACGTACGTCACCGCCGTCCTCCCGGTGCGCCGGTCCGGTGCGGGGTGCTCACCGGTCCAGCCACGTCGCGTGGAACAGCGGCCGGCCCACCGACTCGGTCGCGAAACCCTGCACGTCGGAGCGGAACCCGAACACCTGCGGTTCCTCGAAGAGCGGGACGACGTAGGCCTGCTCGGCCAGCCGGCGCTGCGCGGCCTCGGAGGCGGCCTGGCGCCCGGCGGCGGTGGGCTCGGAGGCGACGGCGTTCAGCAGGGCGTCGAGCTCGGGGTCGCCGAGGGAGCCGTCGGTGGTGTCCAGGTTCAGCAGGGTGTTGCGGTTCTTGGAGAAGAACTGCGACTTCAGGACGTCGAAGTCGGCCCGCCCGACCATGGAGTGGTACACCTGCACGGTCTCGGGGTCCAGGGAGGCCGCGGTCTGCGCGGCCTGGTCGCCGGGGAACAGGTCGACGCGGACGCCGAGGTCGGCCAGCTGCTCCTGGACGAGGGTGACGACCTCCTTCGAGCGCGGCTGCGGCAGCGCCTCGTTGAACGTGATCGCCAGCGGCACGCCGTCCTTCTCGCGGACGCCGTCGGGGCCCGGGGTCCAGCCGGCCCCGTCGAGCAGCCGCTTCGCCGCGGCCGGGTCGTACCGGTACTCCTGCGAGGTGTCGACGTACCCGAGCGCCGACTTCGCGAGGACCCCGGTGGCCAGCACGTAGCTGTCGCTGAACAGGGTGTCGATGACGGCCTGCCGGTCGATCCCGGCGACGATGGCCTGCCGGACGGCGAGGTCCTGCAGCTGGGGGGTGCGGAACCGGAAGCTGAACCCGTTGTTGACGCCGTTGGTGGCGGCGGCCAGCAGCGCCAGGCCGTCGGCGCGGAACTGCGCCTCGTCGGGGGCCTCGATCTGGCGGGCGACGTCGGCCTGGCCGGCGACGACGGTGCCGACGCGGACGCTGTCCTCCCCGGCCACGACGACGTCGATGCCGTCGAGGTAGGCGCGGCCCTGGCGGGGGCGCGACGGCGGCGCCCAGGCGTAGTCCTCGCGCGCCACCAGGGAGATCCGGGTGCCGACCTCCTCGGAGTCGATCACGAACGGCCCGGAGCCGACGACGGTCGCGGCGCTGCCGGGACCGAAGCCCTCGCTGTCCTGCTGCAGGGTGGACGTCGCGAGCAGACCGGAGTTGATGGTGGACACGGCCTGCGCGAAACCCGGTGCGGGAGCGGTGAAGTGGAACCGGACGGTGCGCTCGTCGACGACCTCGCCGCGGTCGTAGTTGTTGATGGCCTCCGACACCGTCAGGGCCCTGGCGGGGTCGCCCTTGCCGAACAGGTCGAGGTTGGCGACGACGTTGGCCGCGTCCAGCGGGGACCCGTCGGAGTAGGTGACGCCCTCGCGCAGCGTGAACGTGTACTGGGTGGCGTCGGCGTTCACCTCTGGCAGGGCGACCGCGATCCACGGTTCCAGCTCGAGGGTCTGCGGGTTCTGCCACAGCAGCCGGTCGGTGATGTTGTTGACGATCCCCCCGTTGGGGTAGAACCCCGCGGCCGGCGGGTACAGCGTGGTCCACGTCTGCGGTTCGAGGTAGGTGAGCTTGCCGCCGGCCTTCGGCTCCCCCGCCGGTTCCTGGTTCCCCGAGGCCCCCGAGGAGCAGCCGGCGAGGAGACCGCCGAGGGCGGCGGCGGCCGCGGCGGCGAGGGTGGTGCGGCGACGGACGAGCATGGTGGGCTCCAACGGTGGGGCGCCCGGTCTCCTGGCGCGCAGGACCGGGTCGACGGTGGGGGTGTGCGGGGACGCGACGGCCGGGGGACGTCACGAACGGGGAGCGGGTCCGCGGCGGGGCTGCGCCACGGGTCGCCTCACCGGCGGCCCGGGCACGGTGCGGCCGTGCCCCGGGTCGTGCCCCGCGGAGGGGGTCAGCGCCGGTGGGCGTGGGGGGTCAGGAACAGAACGTGGCGCCGCAGCGGCAGTAGTCGATGTGGCGACGGCGCGAGGCGAAGAACCCCCGGGCGCAACTGCTCGACAACGTTCCTCCATCGGTTCTGGCGGAAGCACCCACGCCCGCTCGCGCGGAGGGTTGCTGCGGAGTCACGGAGCCAGATCTCTCAGCCGCTCTGGATGGGTGTGCGCGGGTCACGATGCCGGACGGGTTCGGCGCGTGTCAACACGCGCGACGGTCCCCGCGCGGGGCCACCCGCCGGGGTCGGCGCGGCGGCGGCGTCGGGCCGGGCCGTCGCGAGGGTCCGGAGGAGCCGGTCGGCGGTCGCGGGACGCGGTCCCCCGCGCCGTGGGCGCGGGACGGGACCCGGTCGGCGAGGCGGGCCGGGCGGTGCGGGTCCACCGGTCGTCGACGCTGACGACCGGGTGCCCCGCACGCGCCCGTCGGCCCCGCGACGGCACGGTCGCGGCCCGGGCGGATCACC